>JBELAB010000279.1:0-4586 GCA_049509275.1 Syntrophobacteraceae bacterium
CAAAACCTTCTGGGCCGCAAGACAGGGCGCGGCTTTTACGGCTACGAAAAGAAAGCTTGAGGAGTGAAACATGGAGAAAAGAGAGGTTGTAATTGTTGAGGTTATGAGGACCGCCTTCGGAAAGATGGGAGGCGCCTTAAAGGATTTTACGGCGGAGGAGCTGGGAGCAATTGCACTGAAGGCTTTGGTGGCAAAGACCGGGATTACGGAGAAGGCCCATTTGGATTCCGTCTTCGCCGGCTCCGCGTTTCCCATGGCCTACGCCATGAATCCCGCCCGCTGGGCCGTTCTTAACGCCGGGCTGCCTTTAAGCACATCCGCGTCGTATGTGGAAATGCAGTGCGGCTCGGCAATCGATGCGATCAATCACGCCGCATGGAAAATCCTCTGCAACCAGGCCGATATCGTAATCGCCGGCGGCATGGAGTCGTTCAGCCAACTGCCGGTGAAGTTCTCGACCAGCCAGGAGCCATACAGACTGAAGCCGCCGAAGCTTCTCGATTTTCAACTGGAGCCCCCTTCGAAAGAGAAGGAGACCTACGGACCCTTCCGGATGGGGCTCACCGCCGAGAACCTTCAGGTCAAGTATAACATCTCCCGGGAGGAACAGGACGAGTTTGCCTTCCGGAGCCAGTCGCTGGCCAAGCAGAGCATCGATGCGGGGTATTTTACCGAAGAGATCATCCCGGTCATGGTTTCCCAGGGGAAAAACAAGCCGCCCCTCGAGTTCAAGCTGGACGAGCACCCTCGTTTGGAGCCTCTGGAGAAACTGGCGAAACTGCCGCCCGTTTTCAAAAAGGATGGGACCGTCACGGCGGGCAATGCCTCCGGTATCAATGACGGGGCCGCTTTCGCCCTCTTGATGACCGAGCGAAAAGCAAATGAGCTGGGTTTCGAGCCGATGGCCAGATGGATCTGCAGCGCCGACTGGGGCGTCGATCCCGCCATTATGGGTGTTGCACCCGCTTATGCCATCCCAATTGCTCTTAAGCGCGCAGGTCTCAAGCTTTCGGACCTCGACGTCATCGAGTGCAATGAAGCATTTGCAGCGCAAAACCTTGCGGTCATCAAGGAGCTGCCGAACCAGACAGGCGAAAGCGTTAACATGGAGAAATGGAACCCCATGGGAGGCGCCATAGCCTTCGGGCATCCCAACGGCGCCTCGGGCGCCCGGCTTGCAGGGTTTGCAATTCGGCGCCTCATCCGCACAGGCGGACGGTACGGATTGTTTTCGGCCTGCTGCGGCGGGGGCCAGGGAGTCGCCACGATTGTCGAGAACATGAGGCTTTAGAGAATTAGTAAAGAATCAGCTAACCATCTCTGTCAGGAGTTCAAGAATGGATTTTAGACTATCGGAAGAGCTGGTAATGATACAAGACAGCATCAGGCGGATTGCCCGGGAGCAGTTTGCGCCAAGGGCAGCAGAGATCGATTCCTCGGAGAGGTTTCCCTGGGAGAACTTCGAGATCCTGAGAGACAACGGTTTCCTGGGTATCAATGTTGCCGAGGAGTATGGCGGCGGAGGCGTCGGACAACTGGCGCTTCTACTTGTACTGGAAGAAACAGCTCGCGTCTGTGGCTCCACTTCGGTGATCCTGACGAATCAGGGCCTGGCAAGCGAACCCCTCATGCTCGCAGGCAGCGAAGAGCAGAAAAAAAAGTGGCTTTACCGCCTGGCCACCGGCGAGTGCCCCGGCTGCATGGCCATCACCGAGCCCAATGCCGGCTCCGATGTTGCAGGCATGACGACCACGGCGAGGAAGACTGAGGGAGGCTGGCTCCTCAACGGCTCTAAGATTTTCATCACCCAGGCCGGCGTGGCGGGAATCATGCTGGTGATCTGCTACACGGACAAATCAAAAGGCAACAAAGGGATGAGCATATTCGTCCTGGAAAAAGATGCCAAAGGCATGACCGTCGGCAAGCCGGAGCACAAGTTGGGCATCCGGGGCTCCGACACCCGGCAGGTTTTTTTCGAGGACTGCTTCGTGCCCGACGAGCAAATGATCGGTCCTGAGGGCAGCGGCTTCAAGACCCTCATGACCACTTTCAATTTCTCCCGGCCCAACATAGCCGCGCAGGCCCTCGGCATTGCACAGGGGGCCTTCGATGTTGCCGTCGCATACGCGAAGGAACGCGTTCAGTTCGGCAAGAGCCTGGCGTCCTTCCAGGGCATGCAGTGGATGCTCGCTGAAATGGCTCTCGGCATCGAAACAGCGAGAACCATCGTCTATCGCTCAGGCGCTATGATTGACACCGAACCAAACAGTCCGGATATCCCTAAGATCGCTTCCATGGCGAAGTGGTACGCCTCGGATGTGGCTATGAAGGTCACGACGGATGCTGTACAGATTTTAGGAGGTTATGGATATATGAGAGAATATCCTGTAGAAAGGATGATGAGGGACGCAAAGATCACCCAGATCTATGAAGGGACAAATCAGATACAGCGGATCATCATCGCGAACCAGTTGCTTCGATAGAATCACTGAGACTTTCCGGGATATGTGGTTTCCAACTTCCTTTTTCGATATGCGGAGGGGGCATGAAATCCCTCTCCGCATAAGGTCACAACCACAAAGAGGCGTGGGCCGTGAAGTGGCGGAGGCTGGTTCAAAGCGGAACTTGACTTGCTTAGAGAACAAGATATAGGAGATCCTGAGGAGAGAAACCTTTTAGACAAAGGAGTTACCGATCATGGCAAATGGCGCTTTGGAAGCATACTCAGAGGACAGGTCACTGAACCGTGTGCAGTTGTTCGCTTGGGCATTTGTCTGGATTGCGCTCATACTGGATGTCATGGACTGGCAGTTCCTGGCAATGTCTGCCCCGTACGTATTGAAAGAATTCGGATTTTCCATGTCGAACATGGGAATACTGCTGGGGGCCCCCCTCATCGGAGCGGGAATAGGGGGTATCCTCTCCGGATGGGTCGCCGACAAGATGGGGCGAGTCAAAACGATGTTTATGTGTATGTGCTGGTATTCGCTGTTTACCATCTTGTTCCCGTTTGCCGGCTCTTTTCAATGGATGCTTGCATTGAGGATTCTTGCCGGCCTGGGGTTGGGAGCGCAGTGGGGTGTCGGCAATACTCTAGTGGCGGAGCTCCTGCCATCGCGCGTGCGAATATTCGCCTCTTCGACCATTCAGACAGGTTTTGCCTTCGGCCCGCTCCTTGCTGCCTATTTCAGTAAGCTCATCATACCTGCCTTCGGGTGGCGGCCTCTGTTCTACATAGGGGCCTGCGGTTTTGCGTTCGCTATACTTGCCGTGCTCTTAATTCCCGAGTCGCCTCCCTGGCTGGAAGCTAAGAAGCGTTCGGCCAGTGGCTCCGGCACCGGGATAAAGCTTGGAAACGTCAGTGCGTTGTTCAAGGGGCAGTACAGGAAGAGGGCCATTCTGGCGTTCCTCATGGTGGGAGCAACAGTCTTCGCTTACTGGGGGTCCATGAGTTGGATTCCTTCCTGGCTTGCCAAAGACAGGGGCATGTCGATCGTTTCATCCATGAATTACATCATCATCATGAACGTGGGAGGAGTTATCGGATTCATCCTTTTTGGACTCATTGCCGACAGGTTCGGTCGAAAGCCCCCGGCATATGTTGCCCTCATAGCATCGACACTTGGCGTCATCATCTTCGTAAACATCGGAAGTGCGGACTTGCTGCTGTGGTACGCCCCGCTCTACGCATTCTTCACCTATCCCATATTCGGGCTTTATGGAGGGTACCTGTCCGAACTCTTTCCCACCGAAATACGAGCGACGGCAGTGACAGGCATATATAACTTAGGGCGACTTGTCTCCTTTTTCGGCCCCTACATTCTGGGATGGGTAGCCGGCATCAGCACGATTACCGTAGCCATTGGAGCTACAGCGGTCCTTTATCTACTGGCTCTCATACCCCTGACCATACTGCCGGAGACCATACAAGAGCGAAAGAAGGTCACAACCACAGGGAGTTAAGGGCCGTGAAGCGGCAGCGGCTGGTTAAAAGCGGAACTTGATTTGCTGAGAAAACAAGATGTGGGAGATCCTGTGCAGTGAAAGGAGTGCGCAGTGGTTTTGAAAGGTAAAGTGGCGATCATCGGATGTAGGGCGCATGCGCACAGACCATGCTAAAGCGAAAGGAGGACCGACACAGCCGGGACCGGGTTGCGGTCGAGGAGGCATAATGGAAAATTCGAGCTGTCGTGTTGAAGGCGGAGCTGTATGAGAGGTTGTCTTCGAAGTGCAAAAACTTTTCATGAAATAAATAACTCCCGCATTCCGCTGAGAACTCCAGCCGAATATCCGAAGGATGCTGAGGCCGCCTGTTCTGAAGTTTTTATGCTTTTTCCATCTGAATCATTCCCATTCCAGTGAGCTGTTGCACTTGATTGCTTATTTTCCCGTTCTCCGTGATGGTTCTTGAGTACTGCCGATTTTACGAATTAAATGTTTCCGGAAGCAATGCATGGCCTGTTGAAAAGTGACGCAGACAGCAAAAGAACAACAGAAACCATTAGACGCGAAAAGCTGCCGGCGTCGCGATCCTGGTGATCAATCAATTGGTGGTGCGTCCGAACTCTACCTTCTTTTATCGATAT
>JBELAB010000028.1:0-13008 GCA_049509275.1 Syntrophobacteraceae bacterium
GGTAGCCAAGACGCAATGCTCCAACGCCGGTGTGGAAAATGCACACATGCCCCTCTATACCCGCCAGTAGCAGTGTCTTGCGCCCTGTTTCCACAATTGCCCGCGCGATCCGTTCGTTTTCGAAACAGTTGAATTCCAACTTGTCCAACAGTTTGGGCTCTGAAATCTTATCGGTCAACTCGGGCAGGAACCCGCCCAACTTATCTGGATTGTGCACCGAGCAGATAACGGGAATTCCAAAAAGCTCGGCGGCCTCGATGAGGGCGCCGGCATTCAACACCGTGCGGTCCCGGTCCACGCAAAGCTCCAGCATTGACTTCTGAATATCCACCAGTAACAGAATGCAGTCCCGCTGATTCAAAAACTCCTGATAATGGTTCATATACTTGAGCCTCCTATTTGGATTGAAGTGCAAGACGTTGAAAATCCGGTTCGCGCCCCAGGATAGTTCTTAAGTGGGAAAGCATATCCCGGCAAGTGAAGATATGCGAGTTTGACATTATCGCTTTAATCGAACGGAAGATAATATCCCGGCACGCCATGGTAAAGAGTGAAGAATGTGGAGAAACCGAGAGCCTCTTGCAAAACTCAACAAAACCACCACCCCGGTGACATCCGGGGTCCGGAAGGTCTTGAAAAACCTGGATTCCGGCCCCCGTACTGGACACTTCCGGGGCAGGCTTCGCCGGAATGACGTTGAAGGACTTTTGCAAGAGGCTCCCGATTTTTTGAATTTCGCATTGTATATATTTTGATACAGCAAAAGCCACTTTTGTAGGATTTATACGCGGCATCTCCGGTTTTCTCCCTTTAATACCCAACATCTTTGTTCAACCAGCGATAAAGTCAGCGATATACAATAGAACATAAGTATACAATGTTAATAGCATTGTTATTTATCAGTCATCAAACGGCATGTAAAAACGGGCCATAAAAATGGTTTTACAAATGATATAAGCACATATCTATGACTATACTCAGTAGACCTTTAAAGTGACATATTAAGTAGAGTTCTGTGGTATTAGTTAAGTGCCGTTATTCCACTACAATTTATTTCTTAGATTTTGCTGTTACGCATATGTGAAGGTATTGCGAGCAGTCTCATGGTCCATCCTGTGGCCCGCGCCAACGGTCAAACTAATTTTGCTTGACTTCTTAATTAGGTCAGATGCATACTCTTTAGAAATGTGTGTAAACGATTTGGGCTATGCTTTTGCGTCCATCCTATGTGTTGGGTGAAAAGACCCTGACGGTTTCAACGGGCAGAAGTGTTAAAGGCAATGCGCCGTAGCGATTTGCACTCATTTTCAGGAGGGTCCGGATTCAGGGTGATTTTATCCATGGAAACGGAAAATAACGGCGTGGGAGAATTTCACAATCGCAAGACTTTGATGTAGTGCTGCTAGTCCGGGCGCCTGTCAAGCTCGCGATACACAGGGAGGGAAAATGGAACAGCCACTGGTTTTGGAAGATCGTTCAGGACAAACCCGTATCCTAACGCTCAATCGGCCTGAAGTGATGAATTGCTTCAATTTCGCCCTGCTCCGGGAACTCCGAGAAAAGCTCGAGGTCTATCAATGGGACCCGGAAGTGCGGGTAATAATCATTACGGGCGCCGGGGGAAAAGCGTTCTGCGCAGGGGCCGACCTCAAAGAGAGGGCGACGATGCCTGAGGAACAGGTGCGACAATTCATTTTTACGCTTCGCGGTGTGTTTGCCTTCCTTGAAGTCATGAACAAACCGGTAATCGGCGCGGTAAACGGGATTGCCTTGGGGGGCGGCACTGAGCTGGCGCTTGCCTGCGACATACGTATTGCTTCAGAAAGTGCAACTATGGGACTTACCGAGACGCGGCTGGCCATAATACCGGGGGGCGGCGGAACTCAGCGCCTGCCGCGGCTTGTTGGACGGGGCAAGGCCAAAGAGCTGATTTTCACCGGCAGGCGGGTGGATGCAAAGGAAGCCCTTGAGATCGGTTTAGTCAACAAAGTCACTCCTGCCGACAAATTGATCGATGAGTGTCTTGCAATGGCTGCCATGATATGTGAAGCCGGCCCAATTGCCATTGCGCAGGCAAAGTACGCCGTGAACTACGGTATCGAGGTCGACCTGCATTCGGGCTTGGCCATAGAATCCAATGCCTACTGGGTAACAATTCCCACGGCAGATCGTCTGGAGGGTCTGGCCGCTTTTAGAGAAAAGAGAAAACCGGTATTTAAGGGCAAGTAATTTAAAAAATGCATAAAAAAGCCGGAGCTGGGGGCGAAAACCGCTCCCGGCCCCCCGCTACGAACTGCTTAAGATACCGTTGATCTGAATCTGCTTCGGGAGAACATTAGTGGGTTTGGAAGATAATCTTGAGGATGACCTAAGACAGTCTGTTTTATCCGATAGCGAGTTCCACATTCTCAAACACATCGGTGATGCTGTTCTCATTACATCGAAGGATGGGAGCGTTGTTTACCTCAATGATGCTTACTGCCGGATCATTGGCCTTCCGGCCGAGGCAATCATTCATCGGAAGCTGTGCGATTTAGAACCGGATTCACTCGCCCTTAAGGTGATGGCCAATCGCACGGAGGTCCTCCACGTTCAAAAGTATGTTGAGGCCCTTAAGATAAATGTGATTTGCTCAGTCCTGCTTATCCCTTCGGCCGTGAATTTTACCTGTTCCGTCACCATTATGAACAGGGTCCATCAAGATGTAGCCTGCCAGGATGTTCAAGCCAAACAACGATATGTGGAATCATACCTGGATGCCAGAATCGCACAGGGAGCCGAGTTGCCCTCTCCATTCCGCAAGCTGGTGGGAATGAGCAACAACTTCAGGGCCGCTCTCTACATGGCATACAAGGCTAGTAAAGCGGACTTCTCGGTCCTGGTTATGGGTGAAAGCGGGGTTGGAAAGGAGTTGTTGGTTCGAGCAATTCATGAGTCCAGCCAGCGGGGTAACCATGAATTTGTGAGCATAAACTGCGCGGCTATTCCAAGCACTTTGATCGAATCCGAACTCTTTGGCTACGCTTCGGGCAGTTTTACCGGCGGCAGACGGGAGGGCAAGAAGGGCCTGTTTGATCTTGCCGACAAAGGGACGATCTTTTTTGATGAAGTTGGCGACTTCGAGTTGAACACTCAGGCCAAGATTCTAAGGGTTCTCGAGGAGGGAGAGTTCAGGAGGGTTGGAGATCAGAAGTGTATACCTGTTGATACACGGGTTTTGAGCGCCACCAACAGGGAGCTGGACAGAATGATGTTGGACGGGAAGTTCAGAGAGGATCTTTACTATCGACTCAACACGATGACCATTCATGTGCCCGCGATACGAGAACGCGGGCGAGATATAGAGTTGCTTGCCGAGCACTTCCTGGCCATGTTCTGTGAGCGTTATAAAAAAAATGCCGGATTCAGCCAGGCCACGATGGATATCTTTTATGCCCATGCCTGGCCGGGAAACGCAAGGGAACTGCGAAGCGTGGTGCACTACGCCCTCAATATGACCGATTCCAATGTCATAAATCCCAACGATCTGCCCCATTATCTGCTGGTCTCAGAGGGTAGAGCGGCGCTCAATAAGAGGCTTGCCCCAACAGGCCATGAGTTGGATGACTTTCGGCGCGGCTTCATTTACAGGGATGTTATGGACGCTTTCGAAAAGGATCTGATCGAGCTGATCCTGAATCGATACCGGAGCCGGACCGAGGCTATGCAGGCTCTGGGCCTCAGCCGCAGGTCCTTTTATCTCAAACTCAAAAAACATGGCATATTATGAACCCTCGAAAGATCGAGAAGCTCTTGTGTCAAAAAGGGAACAGCAGACTCCGGTGTTACCGTAAGTATACACTAAATGTGTTCTTTTTTTGCTTTTTCCAGGCGTAGCGTTCATCCGGAAACGCCGGGTTGGAATTCGGCGCACCGCGAGGCTTGCGATTCGCATTTGTTGCACTGGGAAAACTGTTCATGGGTGGAGGCCGGTTTGGGGCAAAAAAGTCCGGCTTCCTTTTTTGTCTCCGGCACTTCGCAATTCCCGCCCTTAAGTTTTATCAAGGTTTTGGAACGGTTCTTGCCGGTAGATATAATTCGTTGGGAAATATCAGATAAGACACCGGGGCTTTCCGATTCGCAAAAGGGCCCTTTGCGGCCGAAACCAGTCATTGCCAAAGACGCAGCGAACACACGCTGAACAAAAGACATACGCATGCAGCCTGACATTGAGATCGTTGAGATTGGTCCTCGAGAGGGGCTTCAGTACCACAAGAAATATGTCCCTGCCGAGAAGAAGATCGCCTTGGTGAATATGCTGTTTGATTGCGGCTTCCGGAAGGTGGAGGTTACTTCCTTCGTACACCCCAAAGCCGCGCCTCAAATGAAGGATGCCGTTGACGTACTGTACGGAATCCGGCGCAGCGGGGGCGAGGAGGGGCAGCAGAGAATCTGCCGGGTTTTGGTTCCCAACGAAACCGGATGCCGCAGCGCAATCGCTTGCAAAGCCGATGAAATCGCTGTGTGGATCTTTCTTACCGACGGGTTGAGCTATTCTACGGTTAACCGCAGCGTCTCCGAACAGCTCAAACGAATCAGCACAATTTGTGAAATTGCCAGAGCAAATGCCGTCAAAGTCAGTGCATACATTGGGGCGGCTTTCGGTTATCCGGGAGAAGACGCAAGCCACTACGAGAAGTTATGCGCCATGGTGGCGAAACTGGTCCAGCTTGGCTGTTATCGGGTGTGCCTCAACGACGAACTTGCAATGGCCAGCCCGATCACGGTTCGACAACATCTGCGGATGTGTATGGAGGAGGTGGAAGCGTCAAAGCTTGCCGTTCATTTCTATGAGAACCGCGGAATGGGCTTGGCGAATGTTCTGGCCGCCTACGAGTCCGGCATACGGGTTTTTAAATCGAGCCTTGGGGGAGCCGGCGTTCATTGCTACTTCAAAACGGCCATTCCGGCAAAATCTTTAGGAAAGAGCGAGCCTCACGGGTTGGCTACCGAGGACCTCGTCTATGCCTTTGAAGAGATGGGCATCGCAACGGGGATAGATATCGACTGTTTGATTCAGTGCGGCCGTTTCTTCGAAAAGGTCCTTGGATTCAGACTGCACAGCCGGATTCGATCGAGCGGCCTTTCCGGCGAGACACTGAACGAGGCGAGAATTAACCTGGCAGACTGTAATTATCAGAGTTCCGCAGCTCGTGCAAACCCTGCAGGGCTTCAGATCTGAACCAAGCCGATTTCATCGGTCCAATTGCCGGCCAAAACTTGCAGGAATCGATTTAAGATGGAAACTGTCAGAAACTTCTATTTGCTGTTCATTTCATTTTTCTAATCAACATTTCACGTTACCTTTTTTTAATTAATGCAGCGCATTCAATTGCGCCAAAGGCTGGGATAAGCATCTAACATCGGGAGTCATTTGCTGGAGGAGAGCTATTATGGAAGAGGACGATCGCGCAAGGCGACTTAGCCACTGGGAAGAACAGGATGCCATTGTCATGGAACACCGTCAAGAGGCATACAACATCGGCGGTGAGGAGCAGATCAAACGTCTTGCCAAGCAGGGCAAAAAAACGATGCGTGAACTCATCGGCATGTTGATCGATCCGGGTGGGGAGTTCTTCGAACTTGGATTGGATGCCGGCTATAACATCGGAGATGTGAAGCTCTACGGAGGGGACATCTACCTCTCGGAGAAAAGGGGGCACATTCCCGGCGGGGGTGTAGTAACCGGCGTCGGTACTGTTCACGGCAAAGACTGCATGATCTTTGCCAATGAAAACCGCTACGCGGCAGGGACCTATTTCCCCATCACGCTGAAAAAACACATGAGGGCTCAGGCGATTGCCGAGCGTCTCCGATTACCCTGCATATATATTGCGGACTCAGGTGGTATAAACCTTCCGCTGCAGTTAGGCTGTTTTGCAGACGACGGTCACTTTGGCAGCATGTTCTATAACATGTGCCGCATGTCAGCCATGGGCATAAAACAATACACCCTCTCGACCGGTGGGAATACTGCCGGCGGCGCCTACATTGTTTATCTCGCTTCCGAATCCGTTATGATAGAGAAGCTTTCTTTTGCCTTCCTGGCGGGCCCCCCAATGGTGAGAGCGGCCATCGGTGAGACGGTTTCCATGGAAGACCTGGGAGGGGCCTATGTCCATACGCAGCAATCAGGAGGCTGCGACCATTGCGTGAAGTCCCAGGAAGAAGGGATCATGAAGCTCCGTGACATTATTGAGTTCGAACCTCCTCAGAGCCTTCACTGTGAGCGAAGGAAATCCGTGGAGCCAAAATTTGACTATAAGGAAATGATGCGTTCATCTCCGATCAATACATACAGCGTAATCAACATCAAGGATACCCTCAAGTGTATTGCTGACGATAGCTATTTCCATGAATACAAGCCCACATACGGCCTCACCCGTGGCGAATCTATCGTTGCCGGCAAGATGTGGCTCAAAGGCATGCCCGTGGGAGTCATTGCATCCAACAGCAACGGCGTCATTTATATCGAAGCGGCCAGAAAGGCGACGGAATGGATGATTCGCTGCGGTAACTCGAATCTGCCGGTGATCTTTTTCCAGGGATCGCCGGGCTATATGGTAGGCAAACAAGAAGAATGGGGTGGTATAGGAAAATACGGATCGGACATGGTCCGTACTTGCAGCGTGCTAAATGTTCCTAAAATCCAGTACGTAATTGGACCCGACCACGGGGCGGCAAACTACGGCATGTGTGGAAGGGCTTTTAGACCTGTGTTTTGCTTCACGAACATGAGAGGCCGCACGACGGTTATGTCCGGCAAGACAGCGGCATTCGTTGTGGAAAGTGTCCGCAGAAAGAACATTATCGACCGGGGCCAAACGGTGGATGAGGAACAGATGGCGGATTTCCGCAAGATGATGATAGATCGCTACGATGCAGAAGGGCATCCGTTTTTGACCGGTTCTCTCTTGTTCCATGACGGAGTCATCACCTTCAGCGAGACACGTGAAAAGTTGGCTAGGGCTCTGGAGCTTTGCTACCGCACACCTATTGGGAAAACCGAATGGGGCGATCTGAAGGTCTAGGCCATTCGAAAAGTGAAGAACTTTCAACGATTCAAAACTTGGTGAAAAGGAGGCCATGAATTATGACGGAATACGATTATTGGAAAATCTTCCCCAAAATGCCAAAGAAGGCGGCCATAGGTGACATAACCGTGCGTGACGGCTTTCAGCATGAAGAAAAATTCATCTCTACGAACGCCAAAATTTTTTATGCCCAGGAGATGATCCTTGCGGGAGCAAAAGAAATTGAGGTGACCAATCTGGGAAGTCCGAAAGGCATTCCTCAGTTCACGGATGCCGAAAAGGTGCTTACCGCTCTCAGAAGTGATGAATTCAAACAGCGCTGTAAAAGAAAGGGGATCAATTACGACGAAGTCGTCATGACTGCGGTGACGATTCGCGAACCGGCCGTTGACACGGCAATCGAGTTAAAAAAGAGAGGAATCGGTCCCGATCGTGTCCTCATGATGGTCTCTACCGATCCCGAACACCACTTTGCCAATTCCGGCACGACTCTGACCCAATACTGGAAAGAGGCTGAACGCTGCATAAAGAAAGCAGCCGATGTCGGTATGAAAATGTGCGGTACCGTCAGCACCATCTGGGGGAGCCCCATCACCGGCGCAACGAGGCTCGAGGATGCTGTGGAATTTACAAAGCGCTTTTTGTCCATAGGCGCCTTCGACATCGAGCATGCCGACCATGATGGCTCCGCTTCTGCGGCTCAAGTTTACCGTTATTTTTCCATGGTGCTTGATGCCATGCCCTCTCCCGAGGCCCATCTCTGCCATCTCCACGAGACCAAGCGTGTTGCCTCGGCCTCGATCCTGGCGGCCCTCCATGCCGGTATTTACCGTTTCGAGGGGACCCTTGGCGGTCTGGGCGGACAGCCGACCAATTTCCTCGGTGACTGTCCCGTCAGGGGAACGGGCGAATATTATTACGATCCGAGGTACGTGGGGCTCATCACCCTGGAGGACCTCGTGGTCATGATCGACGAGTTGGGAATCGAGCACGGCTATGATGTGAATCGTGTTTTGTGGCTTGGAGCCAAGATGGAGAAAACCATAGGGCGCAGACTCCGTTCAGAAGCCGTCATTAACGGCCGGACCCTGAAAGAGGGGCATCCGCAATACGCCCGGCCGGGTCTCGCAAAACTCATCGAAAAAGCCGGGGAAAAACCCGGCCAGCTTGTACCCCCGGAATGGCCGGCGGCGACCGTTCTGCCTGAAAAGTGGGGACCTGCGGCCTGGAAAAAGAGTCCGGTGGCTGCGCGCTCTTCTAAATGAAGGAGGATATAATGAATGAACAAGTTCCATCCATAACTCCACAGGGAGAACTCTTCTGTTCCCCTGATGCTGATGAGGCGCGGGAGTTCTTCAGGCGGAAACCGCGCACCATGACGAACAAGCTGATGAGTGTCTCCGAGGCTGTGAACCGGTTCGTACATGATGGTGATTACCTTGCTTCCGGTGGTTTCGGCGGGGTAAGGATTGCCACCTCAGTCCTCCATGAAATTGTGCGCCAGCGCAAAAAGGATCTCGGTTTGTCCGGCCACACGGCCACCCATGACTTTCAGATCCTTGCAGCCGGCCGGTGTTTCAACCGCTGCGATGTCGCCTACATAGTCGGGTTGGAAATGAGGGGGCTCTCTCTCAACGCCCGCCGATACATGGAGAGCGGCGCAGTCAAAATGACCGAATGGTCCAATGGCGCCCTTGCATGGCGTTGCAAGGCGGCTTCGATGGGTTTGCCTTTCCTGCCCGCTCGCGTGATTCTTGGAACTGACGTCATGAAGCACAGCGCCGCAAAAATGATCGAGTGTCCCTTCACGGGTCAAAAGCTCCTCGCCCTTCCGGCGCTCTATCCGGACGTGGGAATTATCCATGTCCACCGGGCGGACATTTACGGCAACTGCCAACTCGACGGTATCACGATCGCTGATTACGAGGTGGGGCGCTCTTCTAAACGCGTTATCATTACCACCGAGCACCTGGTCGATACCGACGAGATTCGAAAGGATCCCCTCAAAACCCTTTTGCCTTTCTGGCTGGTCGATGCCGTCTGTCATGTCAGGTATGGCAGTTATCCGGGCAACATGCCCTACGAGTACTTTTCCGATGAAGAGCACCTTGCAGAATGGATGCAAGCCGAGCGAGATCCCGATACCTTCCGGCAATTTCTCGACAAGTACATCTACGGTGTCAGTGATTTCACGGAATACCTGGAACTGAAGGGCGGGGAATTGCGGATGGCAGAGCTGCGCGCACTCGAGCCCTTGCGACGAAATGAGGCAAGGCCCATGCCTGCGAGCGGAGGAAGCCTATGAAATCAAATAATAACCGCTACAACATGATGGAACTGATGGTGTGCGTTGCCGCCCGCCAGCTCGAAGACAGCAAGACCGCGGTAATCGGTACGGGAATGCCGCTGGCCGCCGCAATGCTTGCTCAAAAAACCGCCGCGCCAAACCTGGTCATCCTGTTCGAGGCCGGCAGCGTCGCTCCGAAGCTGCGGCAGCTGCCTATTTCCGTTGCCGATTCCAACACGCAGACCGACGCTCTGTTGCTCTCCGGCATGGATATAGTCTTCGAGGCCTGCCAGAGGGGCACTGTTGACTATACATTCCTTGGCGGGGCGCAGATCGACATGTATGGGAACATCAATTCCTCAATGATCGGTACTGACTACGACCACCCAAAGGTGCGCCTGCCCGGCAGTGGGGGAGCAAACGACCTGGCTTGCCTCTGCTGGATGACGCTTGTTATCACGCCTCACGACAAGCGAAGGTTTGCAAAGAAGTTGGATTTTCTGACTACCCCCGGCTATCTCACCGGCCCCGGCGCCAGGGAGCGAGCCGGATTGCCTGCGGGCGGCGGACCCTATAAGGTCATAAGCACGCTCGCTTTGATGGGATACGATCCTGAAAGCAAGCGCATGCGCGTGGAAAGCCTGCACCCGGGGGTAACCAAAGAGGAAGTGATAGAGAATACCGGTTTCGAGATGCTTTTTCTTGACGTATTGCCCGAAACCCCGGAACCGACCGATCACGAGTTAAAGCTACTCAGGGAGGAAGTAGATCCCCTGGGACTTGTGATCGGTAAGTCCGGCCAGTGATCAGGCGATTTGCGCACCGTCGACTTTGCAGTTGAGTCGTTTGCATCCTGTCGGCTGCATTTTCTTCACTTCGATGCGGGGCCTTCCCGGGTGATCGATAGTCATCGCGCCAGGGTGGAGGAGGAGGTTTTTTTTACAATCATTTCTCTTTTTTCCGGAGGTGCACCATGGATTTTCAGCTTACCGACGAACAACGCATGATTAGAGAGACTGTCTACAAATGGTCTGTAAATGAACTGGGACCGTTGCAGGAGAAAATCGACGAGGAGGACTGGTTTCCCCCCGATTTCTTCCACAAATGCGCCGAGATTGGCATCCTGGGAATAACCATAGATGAAAAATACGGAGGACTCGGCGGCGATGTGCTGATGCAAGCCCTGGCCATTGAAGAGATGAGCCGCATCTGCCCCTCTCTGGGCATGACTTATGGGGCGCATTCCAACCTGTGCGCCAATAACATCTACAAGAATGGGAGCGAATACCTGAGGCAAAAGTATCTGCCGTCGCTGATTTCCGGAGAAAAAATCGGCGCGCTGGGCTTGACCGAAACGGGCGCCGGATCGGATGCCATGAGTCTTAGGACCCGTGCGGTTAAGAAGGGGGACAAGTACGTCCTCAACGGCAACAAGATGTTTATCACTAACGGTCCTGTCGCCGACACCCTTCTGGTCTATGCCAAGACCTCACCGGAGCTGGGGGCAAGGGGGATAAGCGCCTTCGTAGTGGAAAAGGATTTCCCCGGCTACTCTGTGGCGCGCAAGCTCAAAAAAATGGGCATGCGCGGCTCTCCGACTGCCGAACTCGTCTTCGAGGATTGTGAAGTGCCTGCCGTAAATCTTGTAGGTGAGGAGAACAAAGGCGTCAACGTGATGACCAGCGGACTTGACATCGAGCGGATAGTTCTGGCAGGGGGCTCCGTTGGTATGGCGCAACAGGCCCTGGACTACTCCATCAAGTATTCGGTGGAGCGTGAACAATTCGGCCAGTCCATTGCCAGTTTCCAGATGATCCAGCAAAAACTCGCAGACATGTACACCCGCACCGAAGCTTCACGGCTCCTCGTCTATCGGGCGGCGGAGGCCGCCCAAAGGGCCGTCAGGGGAGGTAAAGGCACTGAGCTTACAAAGCTCGCCGCAGCGGCTATCCTTTTTGCTGCTGAATCAGCAACCTGGGTTTGTGATCAGGCCATCCAAATCCATGGCGGTTATGGGTACTGCCTTGAATTCCCGGTCCAGAAGCTTTGGCGGGACGCCAAGCTCTACGAAATCGGGGCGGGCACAAGCGAGGTCAGGCGGCTTATCATTGCCCGCGAGCTTACTCGAGAGGAATTTGCCAAAAAAGCCGAACGCGCCGGCCAACAGGCAACTGCGACCAAAACCGCCGGCAAAGCAGGTTGAATCAAGGAAACAGGCGCACCGATTCTCGATACCTGAAGGGAGGGTTGTGTATGACAACACCGATTCAGCAGAAGATTCGCGACAAAAAGAGGACCCCGCAACAGATTGCGGAGATGGTAAAATCAGGAAATTGGATATGCAATGGAAGCGTCGGCGGAGATTCAACTGTTTGTACCGAAGCTGTAGCTAACAGGCTGGGGCCTGGTGCTGCCGATCTAAAGGATATCGAATACTGGATGTATGCCCAGTTTTATCCCCACCATGAACTGCAGGAAATCGATCCCCAGCAGCAATATCACTGCGTTCATGAATACTTCTTTTTCCCGTGGAACCGCAAGGCCCGGGACACCAACGGGGTGACCGACTGGGCCCAGTGGGGTTGGGCTTACGGCATGTGGGCGCACCATTACAGGTTCGTCAATGCCGTGCGCGAAAAGCGCGGTATCGACTGGTGGTTCAATGCGGCAACAGCGCCTGACGACCGCGGCTTTTTCAACATGTCTTACGGGACAAACAACTGTAACATATTCCAACAAACTGCCAAGAAAATCGTTTTCGAGGTTAGGAGCGATTACCCCTGGGCAGAAGGAGGACGCTACAATACCATACATATCGACGACATAGATTACTGGGTCGAGGTCGACTGCGAAAAATACAAATGGCCTCAGATTAACGAGCGGGCCATCAAACCAAAACCAGAAGAACAAGCTATTGCAAAGCATGTAATGAGCATCATGAGGGACCGTGACATAGTTCAGCTCGGCATCGGCTCACTTCCTTCCGCTTGCGTAGCTGCAATGGAAAACGCGGGTTTCAAAGACCTCGGTGTTCACACGGAAATGCTCAATTTCGGTCTGATCAAGCTGATCGAATCCGGCCAGGTTACTAATGCGTACAAGACTCTCGACCGGGGCAAGAGCGTTTGGACCTTTGCCTTCCCGGTGGATGTGCAATGGTACTACGATACGGTCCATCGCAACCACCACTTGGCTGCCTATGACATCAGCCATACGAACAATTTCCAGATCCTGAGCCGAATCGACAACATGATTGCGATAGACAACTGTGTCGCCGTTGACCTTCTGGGACAGCAGTGTGCCGGCTTCTATGAAAAACGGCCCATCTCGAGCTCTGGCGGATATTTTCAGTTTGTCAGCTTTTGCGCGATGTCCAAGGGGGGCAGGGGTGTTGCATCCATGACGTCCAGAAGCAAACACGGAACGTCAAGGATCGTGCCTTTCCTTCCGGAAGGATCGACCGTGGATGTGCCTGCTCAGTTGGCTCACTACGTATGCACCGAGTATGGCATTGTAAACTTGAGAGGTTTGAGCGGCTACGAAAGGGCGAGCGCTTTGATCTCCATCGCCCACCCCGACGACAGGGAATGGCTGTCAAGTGAAGCGCGCAAGCACGGGCTGCTTGCGCCAAAATTCCCCGTAAACATG
>JBELAB010000280.1:0-4576 GCA_049509275.1 Syntrophobacteraceae bacterium
GGGGCTGGGAGAGGGGATGTTGAAGGGAAAAGATCAACGTATCGAGATTTACCAGGTTCTTGGGAAATTGACTGAAAATGAGGCCGCTGTGCCGCAGATCGACGCCGGAGCGTCTATCACCGGTTAAATGCAGCCTGCGCTTTCGACTCGTAAAGGGAAGAGAGGATCTATGCGAAAACGGTTTTTAACTCTGACATGCTTGGTTCTTGCCGCTGCTTTTGCTGTTGTGGACTGCCCGTCTTCAGCCCTTTCGGAGGAAAACGACGAGAATACACCAGTGCTCCTCGTATACACGCCGCCGCTGCGCGGCGCCCCGGCAGGAGGGGGGCGTATTGCAGCGGCCGTGCGCGGGGATCAGTCTGATAATCCGACCGTTGTCGTTCTTGCCCCAAACGATGTCGGGGCCGTCTCAAACCCGCAGCCTGTGCTCTACTGGTATATTTCCGGGCCGACAACCTGCCGCCTGGAGTTTACGCTAAACGACGAGATACATCAAAAGACGTTGGTCGACGCCTATCTGCCCTGTCCGGCGCATACAGGAATACAGGCCATCAAGCTCTCGGATTTCAAGGCGGAGCTCTCACCCGGGGTGGTTTATAAATGGTTCGTCACCCTCGAGGCGGACCCGTCCCAGCCCGCGAAGGATGTCTACTCCGGGGGAAGCATCATATACTTGAAGCCGCCGCCGGACCTCGAAAAAAGTGTGCAGGCCGCGGGTGTGACGGGCGCAGCGCGGATCTACGCCGGACAGGGGTTCTGGTATGATGCGTTCTATGCGGCCCGTGCCCGGGGAAAAAAAGGTGAGGACGAAGTGCTCCGGCAGGAGCAGATCAGCCTTCTGAAGCAGGTCGGATACGGCGCTGCCGCCCCTGGAAAAGGACAGTCGGCCCTGACCGTTGAAAAGAATCTGTTGCAATACATGAGCAAATAGGCAGGGTTCGGCGAACGTGAGCATGGAAGCTCGAAGATAAAATGCCCCAATACTTTGCAGGAGTTTATCCCGTGACAGGAATCAACCACGTCCGCTATGGAAAGATGCTGACGACTTTCAGGAAATCCGAAGTTATTTTTGAAGAAGGCAGCCTGGGCTCGGAGATGTATGTTGTCGCATCCGGCCGGGTCAAGATTTACCAGAACTCCGAGGAAGGGGAGATTGAAATCGCTGTATTCAGTGCGGGGGAATTCTTCGGGGAGATGGCCCTTGTCGATGACGCGCCTCGCAGCGCGTGCGCTTGCGCCCTCGAGGACAACACCGGGCTGATTGCACTTGACCGGGACAAATTCATGTTTCTTGTCAGCCACCAACCCACATTTGCCCTGGTTATCATGCATGAGCTCTGCCAGAGAACCCGCTTTCTGACCCAATGTCTTTACCAGAAGGATAAGCCTGTCTGAAAGGACCAGTATGAGCAATGTGCATGGAACACAGATAATTGTTGAACTAAGGCCTGGTATTTTTCAGTTTCGTTCCGAAAGGCCGGGGAGTCATGTATACTTGGTAAGGGGATTGGACAAAAATATTTTAATAGATACCGGTACGGCTTCAAATTATTCCAGATTGACGCAGTGTCTATCGGAACTGGGTCTGAGGCCCTCGCAAATTCATTTGATTATTCTTACCCACGAACATTTCGACCATATAGGCGCATGTCCCTATTTCAATAAAACCGCGGTAATCGGCGCGCACATTCTGGCGGCCAACAAGATAGCCCTCCAGGACGAATTCGTGATGATGGGCAAATATCTGGACGAGGGTGCCAGACATTTCCGGGCAGATATCTGGCTACACGACAATTCCGTCATTGATCTGGGAAACTATAAGCTGAGGGTTATACACACGCCCGGGCATTGCTCGGGCTGTATATGCCTCTACGAACAGGACTTGAAAATCATGTTCACCGGAGACACCGCCCTTGCAGGAGGCGTGCTCTCAGGCATTCTCGGATCGGGCAATGTGAGCGACTATATGATGTCGCTGCAGGCCCTGAGCAGTTTGAAACTCGAAGAGTTTTACCCGGGGCACGGCAGGATTTCTCTGACGCCGCAGGAAGACCTTTGGAAAGCCATCGGGGTTTTACGGCAGTTACACGAAGATTCCAAAATACTTTTCGAAGCTCTTGACTCTAAGGCTACCTACGAACGCTATTTTTCACATCTTCGAAAGCAGCCGCCTAAACCTGTAAAGGGGCCGATTATCACGTGAATGTCAACTCTGCACTTTGGCCCTTGTTGTTCAATATAACGCACGCGAAAAAGAAACAACCGTCGCCATGGAATGAGATAATGCGCCTCTTTATCTTGCATTCAGCATTTTAAACCAAGGTCACTAAAAAATTTGCGGTTGCGCCTGCTCGAAGACCTGGATGTGGAATGACACGTTTAGCCCAGCAACCCGCGTATTAGTACCGTGCTTGCCAGACTGAAGACTCCTGTATCCCTAAATCCTTAAATCAACAACATAGGTCTCTGCCGCCAGGATTCAGGTGTCCGGCCACTGATTTGTGCACACATCGCTTACATTGGCCCGATTTTCATGGCCATGGGCGCAATCGTCGGTTTAAAATTAAAGTAGAGCTCAAATACTGAAAGAAGGGAAATATGAGCGATTTGGAAAAATCCGGGCGAAAGGGAAAGTGGCGGCGGCCGGAAAGGTATATTTGCAGCGCCTGCTCGCAGGAGCAGAGCTTTTGCTGGACCTGTCCGTGCGGTTTCATGATCTGTTCGGATTGCATGGAAGAAAATTTGTGGGGAATGACCTGTAACGGAATTCAGTGGACATGTCCGGACTGCGGGGCCATCCGCAGTTTCGGAAACGACTGAGGCGGTGGGACCGCCAGCCGGGGCGGCGAGCCGCCGCAGCCGGGATTGACGATCATGACTCGCCACTCAAACCTTCGGTGGCGGCGGAGGCGCACGGAAAGGATATTCTGCGCCGGCCCGGCGCCGGTGGGACCGTTGGACGGAAGACGTTGAACGGAGGACGGAAGACGGAAGACGGAGGACGGAGGACGGAGGACGGAGATAAGAGGACGGAACCTGTTCATTCTTTCCTCCATCGAGATTGGGGGGATCGGAGAAAAAGGCTGATGAGTGCAAAACGTGTGGTGATAATCGGAGGCGTTGCTCTTGGGCCGAAGGCGGCGTGCCGCCTGAAGAGGCTCGAACCTGACGCCGATGTGGTCATAATCGATCAGGACCAATACATTTCCTACGGGGGCTGCGGGATCCCTTATTTCATTTCGGGAGATATAAGCAGCGTGCAGGAACTGATGAGCACGAGCTTCCACATGCAGAGGACCCCCCAGTTTTTCCAGGACGCAAAGGACGTCCGGGTAAGGACCCGCACGCGGGCGCTCGCGATCGACAGGGCAAGCAAGAGGGTGCGGGTCCTGGATTTGGCATCGGGGGGCGAGGAAGACCTCCCGTACGACCGCTTGGTGATAGCAACCGGGAGCATACCGAACAAGCCCCCGATTCCGGGCATTGACCTGCCCGGGGTGACTTCGGTTTCAGACCTTAACTCCGCAATCGCGGTGAAGGACAGAATTTCAGGTGGCAAGGTGGACAGGGCCGTAATCGTAGGCGCCGGGGCAATTGGCTGCGAAATGGCGGAGGCGCTCGGCGACCTCTGGGGGATCGAGACTCACCTGGTGGAAATAGAGGACCAGGTGTTGCCGGGAATTCTCGACCGCTCGCTTGCGGGCATCGTCCGAACCCACTTGGAAGAAAAAGGCGTGCATCTGCATCTCGGACGCCGAGTGATTGAAATCATGCAAAATGGCGGCGAGGCCGTCTTTGAGGTGAAAATGTCCGATGGGAGCATCCGGGCCGACCTGGTGATCACGGCCGCAGGCGTCCGCCCCAACTCGGAGCTTGCCCGGAGCGCCGGCCTTCTTGTGGCGCCCTCAGGGGCGATAGTAGTCAACCGGATGCTTCAGACTTCCGACCCGGAAATTTACGCAGGAGGCGACTGCATAGAAATCCCGCACCTCGTCACCGGAAAACCGGTCTACTTTCCCCAGGGTTCCCTTGCAAACCGGCAGGGGCGGGTAATCGGGACCAATCTTGCCGGTGGGGCCGCAGAGTTCGCCGGCACGGTGGGCAGTTTTGCGATAAAGATTTTCGATCTGGCCGTCGCTTCTGCGGGCATAACGCCTCAATCGGCGCTCAAGAGCGGCTTCGATGCCGAGCCGGTGCTGGTTGTCCAGGCCGACAGGGCGCACTTCTATCCGACCCAGGACCTTATCTATTTCCAGCTTACGGTCGACCGGAAGACCCGGCGCATTCTGGGCGCACAGGCCGTAGGCGCCAACGGCGATGCAGTCATCGGCCGGATAAACGCGATTGCCGCCATTCTTCCATTCAAACCTTCGATCGAAGATGTTTCGAATCTCGAAATAGCCTACTCTCCCCCTTTTGCGGCAGCCCTGGACGTAGTCAACGCGGCGGGCAACACGGCGGAAAATATCCTGGACGGCCTAAACCGGCCGATGCAACCAGATGAGTTCGAGAGGTGTTTTCTTTTGGAGGAAAGCTTGGACTCCATCTGCCTGGATGTACGAGGACCCGCCAATGC
>JBELAB010000281.1:0-5233 GCA_049509275.1 Syntrophobacteraceae bacterium
GCCGGAAGAAAGCGCGGCGCCTGTCGCTTAGAGCCTGGCGATTTCAATCCCCTTTTTCCGGTATAATTCAAGATGGGAATCGGTAGTGTACACGGTGGCGACGTTCTCGGCGAGAAAGGCTGAAAGGATGAGCGAGTCGAATGCGGGAATCCCGATCCCGTGGCTTATGCGAGCAGCCTGGGAAACCAGCTCCGGTGTGTGTATCCAATGAAGCCGGCAGACTGCCTGGATGCCTTCGAGCAGGACCTCGGCCCCTGATATTGCCCCCTTCAAGGCGAGCCGCTCGATCTCGAAGAGTGTAAGGCAGGAGACAAGCGCCTCCTTTTCGCCCTCTATTAGTTGCTCCCAAAGGGCGACGGCTTGAGGGCCGCCGCGCAGAAGTTCGACGAAAAAACCCGTATCAAGCCCTATCATCGCGCCTTCCTTCATGCAGGATGGAATCCGCTTGCTCAGATACGTCCGCCTTCCCGGCGAGTTCTAGAACTTTTCTCCCAAGGGCTTTTCTTCTCGAATCGAGAATGTAGTGGCTCAAAGCTTCACTGGCCAGGCGCGAGATCGAGACACCGCGATTGGATGCCTCCCGCTTCAGGTTCTCATTCAAGGTCTCAGGTATGTTGACCGTAATCCTCATAGGTTCGCTCTCCTCTCCTGCAGCATATCATAATATATGCGCATAAACAAGGACAGGGAGGACAGGTGTTGTTGGCTTTTGAGAATGGCAGGTTTACAAACTGGCGTTTTTCCGCTATAGAAACAGTTTCAGGAAATAATTCGAATCCTTAGGCGGACGGAATGGCTTTTACGGAGGCAAAGAAACAACATTACCTTGCGAGGGCTGTATATAAACTCGAAGAGATCCAAAGAAAATACAAGATATTAAGGGCGGGATACCGAGTCCTTGACCTGGGAGCGGCCCCTGGCTCATGGATTCAACTCGCCGGAGAGGTTCTAGGACGCTCCGGCCTCATTGTGGGGATCGACCTGAAGCCGATCGGACACGCGTTTCCAAGCCGCGTAGTGACTTTGCAGGGCGATATCTTTGACCGTGAATTCGTTGAAGCAGCCCTGCGCGACCATCTTCCGTTCGACGTTGTGCTTAGCGATATGGCCCCGGCCACCTCCGGCATTAAGGCGGCCGACAGCGCCCGCTCGGCGCTTCTTTTTGAGCGTGCATTCGAAATAGCCCGCTACGCGTTGCAACCCGGAGGGACTTTTCTGGCCAAGATATTTCATGGGTCGGAGTTCCACCAGTTGCTCGCGCAACTCAAGAAAGAATTTGGCCTGACCAGGGTAATTAGACCTGAGGCTACTAGAAAACAGAGCAGGGAAATATATATACTTGCCATGAATCTGAAAGGGACCTAGCAGGAGGCTTTCATGTCAGGTCATTCGAAATGGGCAACCATCCGCCACAAAAAAGGGGCGGCTGATGCCAAGCGAGGAAAGATTTTTACGAAATTGATAAAAGAGTTGATGGTGGCGGCCCGGATGGGAGGCGGAAACCCTGAGGGCAATCCGCGGCTTCGGGCCGCACTTTTGGCCGCAAAGGCCGAGAACATGCCCAAGGATAACATCGACCGGGCCATAAAGAAGGGCACGGGCGAACTCGAGGGCGTGAACTACGAGGAATTTGCCTACGAAGGATACGGACCGGCCGGGGTGGCCGTTCTTGTCGACATCATGACCGACAACAGGAACAGGGCCGCAAGCGAAGTCCGGCACATTTTCAGCAGAAACAGCGGAAACCTTGGAGAGGCTGGCTGTGTCGCCTGGATGTTCAATAAGAAGGGGAGCATCGTTTTCGACAAGAAAGCCATTGCAGAGGAAGAACTCATTGAACTGGCGCTGGAAGCCGGTGCAGAAGATGTGAAAGACCAGGAGGACCAGTTCGAAATCATTACCTCGCCCGAGGATTTCCTAAACGTAAAAGCGGCTTTCGACGAGAAGGGCCTTAATTACGAACTGGCTGAAATCACCATGTCCCCGCAAACCACCGTTCGAATTGAGGACACCAAAACCGCTCAACAACTCCTGAGGCTGATGGATGCCCTCGAGGATGCCGACGACGTGCAGCATGTTTACGCTAACTTCGATATTCCAGACCAGATCATAGAGTCGCTGGAATAGGAAATGATCCGAACAATTGGGGTAGATCCCGGGTCGCGCTATACCGGATACGGCATTGTGGAGGGAGATGGCTTCCGCCTGAAGTATATCCACCACGGGACCGTAAAGCTGCCCGCTGCACGCCCGCTTTGCGAGCGCCTCAAAATCATCTTCGAAGAAATCAAGGCTTCGATCAGGGAATACGGCCCGGAATTCATGGCGGTCGAAGAGGTCTTTTTCGCAAAAAACGTAAAAAGCGCATTGAGCCTCGGGCAGGCCCGCGGGGCTGTAATCCTGGCTGGAGCAAGCTTGGGACTTTCTATTCACGAGTATAGCGCACTGAGGATAAAACAGTCCGTAGCCGGATACGGCAGAGCGGCCAAAGAGCAGGTTGCCGGAATGATCCAGCGGCTGTTGCGCATTGACGGCGCAATCGAACCCAATGCCGCCGATGCCCTTGCAGTGGCGATCTGCCATATCAGCACTCATTCCTCGAACCTTAGATGGAAGATTCCAGGCAGGTCATGATAGGTTTTCTTGAAGGAAAGCTGCGGGCCAAGAGCCCTGAATACGTTATTGTCGATGTCCATGGTGTCGGGTATCATGTCCTGGTCCCATTGAGCACTTTCTATGACTTGCCCGAACTTGGGCAGCCCGTGGGACTCAATATCCATACCTACGTTCGCGAGGACGTCATTCAGCTCTACGGCTTCCGCACGATTGCCGAAAAGGAGATGTTCCTGCTGCTGACCGGCGTAAACGGAGTGGGGCCAAAACTGGCTGTAGGGATACTTTCGGGTATCAGCCCGGATGAGTTGAGACAGGTGGTTATACTGCAAGATGATTTGCGGCTGAAAAACATCCCCGGTGTCGGTAAAAAGATTGCCGACCGGGTCATGCTCGAGCTGCGGGACAAAGTTCAAGGCAAAACGAAGGGAAAAACGGGACCGGCCCGGCCTTTCATGGAAGCCGGAAATGCCTTTGCGGACGCCTTTTCAGCCCTGGTAAATCTGGGCTATCGCGCAGCCGAGGCGGAAAAGGCGCTCAAACGCGTGTGGGAAGTCCTAGGCGAAAATTCGTCGCTGGAAGATCTTCTCAAGGGGGCCCTCAAAACGCTTGCGTAGGGCCGAAAGGGTCCTGACCACTGCAACTGTCGGAAGCAGGGAGTTTAAGTAAACCAGCCTCTTCCCGCTTATTGTCAAGAGATTTGCGGCAAATGACTGACCGGGTAATCACACCACAGAAAGAAGAAGAAGACCTCCCGATCGAGGGTAGCTTACGGCCCCGCACTCTTGCCGAATACATAGGCCAGGAGAAGGTCAAGGAAAACCTCGAGGTCTTCATAGCAGCAGCCAGAGGGCGTTCGGAACCTCTGGATCATGTGCTTTTCCATGGGTTCCCCGGCTTGGGTAAAACTTCGCTCGCCGCCGTCATCAGCAACGAATTAAGGGTCAACCTGCGAAGCACCTCCGGACCGGTAATCGAGAGGCCTGGAGACCTGGCCGCCATTCTGACTAACCTCGAACCGGGCGACGTGCTTTTCATCGACGAAATCCACCGGCTCAATTACGTTGTCGAGGAAATCCTCTACCCGGCAATGGAGGATTTTAAGCTTGACATCATCATAGGCCAGGGACCTTCAGCGCGGACCATAAAACTGGACCTCCCGCCATTCACCCTCATCGGCGCCACCACCCGCGCGGGACTGCTGTCTCCACCCCTGCGCGACCGATTCGGTGTTTCACTGAGGCTTGAGTTTTACAGCCCTGTCGAGCTCAAAAGCATTATTCTGCGTTCGGCAAAAATACTTGGGATCATAGTCGACCAGGAAGGCGCATTCGAAATCGCCCGGCGCTCGCGCGGGACCCCAAGGGTGGCCAACCGGCTTCTGCGCAGGGTCCGAGATTACGCGGAGGTGCGCGCCAATGGGAAAATTTCACTCCAGGTTGCCGATGCCGCCTTGAAGATGCTCGATGTAGACCGTAAGGGATTTGACGGCATGGACCGCAAAATCCTTAGCACCATCATTGAAAAATACGATGGAGGGCCGGTCGGGATCGAAACCCTGGCCGCTTCGGTTTCAGAGGAAAAAGATACTTTGGAGGACGTCTATGAGCCCTTTCTCATCCAGGAAGGCTTCATAAACAAAACACCTCGCGGACGCCTGGCCACCCGCCTCGCTTACGAACACCTGGGCATTCCATATAACACCTGCCACAGGCAACTGAGAATGGACCAGATCTAAACCCAGTGAAACTTTCAGATTACATGCAACTGTCATCTGAATCGTTCAGTATTAAGTTCATTCAGGGTTGTTTATTAAAACTCGTTTCTGCCTCTTTCTCCTTTTCCCCCCATGCGGCCTCCTTCGGCCACCAGGAATTCGAGGGTTGCGATTGTCCGCAACCCTCGAATGTTTTGGTCTGCTGTTCCGCGTTAGCCTGGTTTCCGTCCGGAGATGGTTCCTTACGAATATCCGTGCTTCTAATCTTTGTTCGTGCGGCTCCCATAGTATTGCCTGTACCAAGCTATGAAACTCGATATCCCCTGGCGCAGGGAGGTCCGTGGGTGGAAGCCGAAATCGCGGGCAATGTCCTTAATATCCGCACAGGTTATCCGGACATCGCCAGGCTGCATGGGAAGAAATTCCTTTTGGGCCTTAATTTGGAGGCAATCCTCGATTACCGATACAAATTCGAGAAGCTGGACGGGCTTGTTGTTTCCTATATTATAGATCTTGTACGGAGCGAAGCTGGCGCCGGGGTCCGGCCTGAGTCCATCCCACTTCGGGTCTGCAACGGGGGGATGATCGATGAGCCGCAGTATTGCTTCCACAGCGTCGTCAACATAGGTAAAATCGCGGCTCATAAGGCCGCTGTTAAATATTTTGATAGGTTCGCCTGCCAGTATTGCGCGAGTAAAAAGAAAAAGAGCCATGTCCGGACGTCCCCACGGACCGTAAACGGTAAAAAAGCGCAAACCTGTAGAAGGGATTCCATAGAGGTGAGCGTACGTGTGGGCCATCAGCTCGTTTGATTTCTTGGTGGCCGCGTATAGGGAGACCGGGTGGTCCACGCTGTCGTGCACGTAGAAGGGGATTTTTTCGTTTGCGCCATAGACGGAGCTC
>JBELAB010000282.1:0-4556 GCA_049509275.1 Syntrophobacteraceae bacterium
CCCATCATCAGTCGGCTGACATTCTGAATCTTGAAGATGTAAAAAAAGAAGGCAACGATCAAAAGGTTAATCGTAACAAGTTGGGTAACCTTTAAGAGTAAAGTGAAAAAAGGCGTTTTTCTAAAATAAAAAATATGCAGATTTGAATATTGTAGGCTTACAAACCAAATGATAAAAACCAGAAGTATTATCATATCATAGTTAAGCGTTTGAATTAACCCTCTATAAGCGGCCGGCAAAAACCAAATCTTACACCCCTCTGCAATTAGATAGGCAAAGCCTGTTAGGACGATATCAAATATTACTGATATTTGTACCAGTACCTTGTTTTCTTCTGTCATATGCCCCTCATGTGGATATCAACTGCAATTCTATCGAATGTAAAAAGTCAATCCGCTCATAAGCTTCCCCTTGAAGGCGGCCTCCTTGGTCATGGCGGAATGCATGTCAGGCTCTCTTGATAAAGCCGCTCGGTGGCTCTCGCGATATCGTCCCAGTTGAAATCCCTGTCCAGAATGGCCATCGCGCGCTTGCCCACATCGGCAAGCCCGGCCTCCGGCATTTCGTCCAACAGCTCCATGAGGTTGGAGAGGGCTTCAAGTTGGCCTGTTGGGAAAATAAGATCGGGTTGGTATACAAGGATTTCCCTATGGGGCGGAATATCGCTGGCAATACACGGCAAACCATAGGATAGGGCTTCGAGTATGGTCAGTGGCAGTCCTTCGCGTTCTGATGCGTTTACGAAAGCCCTGGCATTGGAGAAGAATTCCTCCAGGTTATTTCCATACTGGTACCCGGCGAATACGACGGAAGCGTAACTCGCGGACATTCTTCTCAAGCTTGCCACATAGTTATCAGTGCTTGCGCTGTCGCCGACAATGACCAGTCTGGACTTGCGCTCCTTTTGCAGAAACGCCTTGACTATGTCCTCAACCCTCTTCTCGGGAACGAGCCGTCCCACGAACAGGAAATAATCTTTCCCCGAAAGCCCATAGCTTCGGATGAAATTGGGGGGGCGTTTTTCCATTTTGCTAGCTCCGCTCGGTATGTAGCAAGCTTGCACCCCGTAGCAGGTTTCGTAATACCGCTGCAATTCCTTTGATACGGTGATCCGATAATGAGGAAACATTGCGGAGAAGACCTCTCCCAGGTGAACAATAGAGGAGGCGAACTTTGAAAACTTCTTCGCCTTCCAATCCAGGCCGTGACACGTGAAGAAAACCCGCATAACGGGTCTGAACAGCCGGGGGGCCCAGCTCAAAAGACAGGGTCCCTGGGCGTGAATATGCACAATGTCAGGCCGGGTCTTGAGAATATGCAGCATGGACAGGAACGTGTGCACAAACGCTTCCAGACCAATCACGCCGATGGTCGGCAACCTGATGATTTTCATGCCTTTGTAAAATTTGATACCGCTGTTGACGTAAAAAGATCGTGCATAAATGGTTATGTCATGTCCGTTAGCAGCCAGCCGGGAATAGAGCTCTTCGCAATGGTGTTCGACACCACCCCAGGTAGCAGGAACCCCGCGAAATCCGGTAACCGCAATTTTTGCCATCCGCCCTGCTTCCGCATTTATCGAGAAATTCAATAACCAAAGGACTCTTTGGGCTTAGAGGCTCAGGCAAGCGCAGCCTGCCTTCCCCAAAGCGTTTCCAACCGGGCAATGCTTTGTCGAACATCGAAGCGATCCCGGGCCACCCGGCCGGCAATTTGACCGTATTCCGAAGCTGCTTCGGGGTGCTCCAGCAAATCGGAAATCGCTTCAGCCAAAGCCTGGCCGTCTGCTGCCGGGACCAAAACTCCACATTTCGGAGAGAGCAGGACAGACCTATTCCCCGCGATATCGGTGGCCACAATTGGCTTCTCCGCCGCCATCGCTTCGAGGAGCGCGAGCGAGGTCCCTTCGCCCAGAGAGGGGAACACGAAAATGTCCGCCAGGGCCAAAAGATCCCTTACATCAGGACGGTTGCCGAGAAAGTGAACATGATCGGAAACTCCCAGAGAACTGCACTTCACCTTGAGTTGTTCTCTGAGATCACCATCACCCGCCAGCAGAAGCCGGATGGTCGGATAACGCTTCACCAGACGGCCCATGGCCTCGATCAGGTACTCGTGCCCCTTGCCTGGCGTGAGGCGCGCGACTGTGAGAATAACTTTATTCCCGGCGCTTAGTCCCAGTTTTGTGGCCAGGTCCCGATTGGGTTGAGTCCCCAGAAAAGAATCCACATCTATGCCGTTGATGATCGTGAAGACCTTGTCCGGATTAACCCGCACGAAATCCCTCACCTTTGCCGCCGTGTCATCAGAAACGGCTATGACAGCGTAGACCCACTTGTAAAGAAGACTAGTTGCAAGCCACCTCAGAAAATTCCTCGGGTCCCAGCCATGACGCGCAGGGAGCATCTCAGGGCAATGAAGGGTTGTCAGGATGCGGTCAACCCTTGTCCAAAACCCCGCCAATATCCCGGCAAACTCCGCATCCGAAAGGTGACACTGGATTACGTCCACATGTTCACGCCTGCATAGCGAGACGATGTCTCTGACGTTGCGGTAGAAGTACGAAAGGAAACGGTACGGTCTAAGGATGCTGGGCCGCGGCCTGCCAAACGAAACCACACGTACCCCTAAAGCTTCGATGGCGGCCTTCAGCTCCACATTGGGTTGCAGAACACAAACTGTTGTTTTATATATGTCTTTTGGCGACCATTTGGCGAGCAAAACCACAAGTTCCTGTGCTCCGCCATAGTTTAATGCATCTATCACATGCAAAACATGCCTTCGCCGGTCGATCTGTGCATCCTGGATCATTGATCATTTCAACATCTTGTAAATAGAATCTGGAATAGGAAGCCTGCGTTCGTTCAAGATCACTCCAGCTACCGAAACTCCGTGTTCCTTGAGCTTGTCGATCGCCAGTTTGGCGATTTCACGTCTGGAAACGCCGTACTTGCAGACGAGGATAGTGTGATCGACCGCCCTGCCAAAAGCGGTTGTGCTCGGATATTCAACGGCGGGTTGGCCGTCGAAGATCGTCACATCGTAGTGAGCCTTGCAATACCTGATGAATGAACTGATCGTTCTGGGCTCTTGAGAGCCGGAATTCGCTCGTCTCAACATTTCGTGAGCGCCCGAGGGGAGCACTGATAAATTCTTGTACTGGGTCTGCAGGATGAGCGTCTCAGGGGATTGAAAGCCGGCAAGATACGATGCCAGACCTGGATATGCCTGAATATTGGGAATAACGGATGACTCTTGTGGGACATCCATATTGGCGTCGACGTAAAGCGCCTTCATGTTGCGTTCCAAGGCAGTGAGCAGCGACAGGTAAAAGGAGATAAAGGTGACCCCCACTCCTCTACTGGCGCCGCAAAGAAGGAAGGTCTTTCTATACTGATCCGCCGCCTTGAGGTTTAAGTTGACCCATATCTTATCCAGGAAGTCCCCAAGCTCGGCAAAAATAGGCGGTCCGGTTTTGCTTTTCTCCCTATATAGGGGCACGTCATAAACAGGACGCTCCTCCGGATGTGTTCCCGCATTTAAAGCCGGTCCTGATTCGTGGGCAATAGGGCGGCCGCGCGGCTGGCTATCGACCCGAGGAACAGCAGCATTGGAAGATGTTCGGGATCTGGCAGCACCAGCGGGCCTATTCGAAAATGCCGCTTCCCATTCACCTTGGGATTCACCGGACTCCTGCTGATCCAATAGCCAGTCAACCGAAGAGGGCTGATCATCCAATACCCAATCGCCATCCGGCCGCTCGGGAGATGAACCTGAAGATTCCCCTAGTAGGTTCTTACTGTTAAAATTCTGTCCCCGGATACCCTTTTCCATGGAAGCTTACTCCTATAATCTGCTGGGATAGCTCCATCTATTCGCTCAAGTTTTCTTGCTCAATGCAAGGGCAAGCGTGCGAAAAAATCCGTCAATGATTTTATGACAGCCCTAAAATCAAAGGATATTGCTAATATTATTCCTAAACCAAACATTATGACAGCAATGATGACAAAAACCATAAGGCGAAAACCACCCTGCCGGGCATGTTTTCTTTTTTGCGGTTGTTTCTCCCTGCCGTCTGGGGCCAGATAATCCACGGTGACGCGCCCTAAGGGGTCCTCATCCCGAGGTTCGCTCCGTAGAGGTCCTCGCTCCACGGTGAAGCGCGCATCGGGGTCCACCATTACCTGTCGTTGGGCGGCGTGGGCCGGCTCCAGGACCGCTTCCACAGAAGGCTGCACGGCAGGCGGCGGGGCGGGTCTCACACGAGTTCCTTCGGTGTAATCAGTGGCCCTCGTGACGACGGTCTTGTCGATGGTGGTCAGCCCCAGGCTGGCTCCCAGCACCAAACAACCGTCGCAGATATTATTGATGTTGCGCGGAATCCCCTTGCTGTGATCGAAAATACTCTGGATGGCATCATCCGTGAACAACGGCACTCCATGCGCGCCGGACCTCACCAGGCGGAAGTAAATATATTCCCTGGTTTCCGGAAAACTGAACGGTTCCAGACAATACCTTCTCTTTATCCTTTGGTTCAGGGGCTGGAAAATGTCGAT
>JBELAB010000283.1:0-4525 GCA_049509275.1 Syntrophobacteraceae bacterium
GCTGTGCTCGCTTTTGGCATGCATTGCATACTGCCGGGTTTAAGCGCCGCCGTCGATGATGACCCATACGCCCAGCCTCGCGAAGCACTTATAATGGAGATAGAGGCCACCGCCCTGAACTTAGCCTCTCCGGTCGGCCGTGATGCCGTAAACCCCCGCGTACTTGACGCCATTCGGAAAGTCCCGCGCCATGAATTTGTCAGCGAATACCTCAGATCCTTTGCATACGATAACAGGCCCTTGCCGATCGGCCACGGGCAGACGGTCTCGCAGCCCTATATCGTGGCTGTCATGACTGATTTGCTGGACTTGGAAAAGGGACATACCGTGCTCGAGGTAGGTACGGGTTCCGGATACCAGGCCGCAGTTCTTGCAGAGTGTGTGAAACAGGTCTATACAATTGAGATCCTGGAAGAACTCGGGAAAGAAGCGCAAGCGCGGCTAAAGCGGCTCGGTTACATGAATGTCGAGGTCCGCATCGGGGATGGCTATGGCGGTTGGAAGGAAAAAGCCCCCTTTGACCGGATCATTGTGACCGCCGCCGGAAACAATATCCCGCCCCCGTTGATCGAACAGCTCAAGCCGGGGGGAAGGATGGTGATTCCAGTCGGCGAACCACATGCCGCCCAACAATTGATGTTGCTCGAAAAGCAAGAGGACGGAAAGATCAAAACGAGGCTGGCGCTGCCGGTCGCCTTTGTCCCGCTCACCGGCGGACATTAGTGAGTGCTGAAACATCAACTTCTCCAAAGCATCTATTCTTTGATTGTCTTGCCCGATCGAACTTCATAAGTTGGCAAGATAAGTGAATTGGCTGGAGCACCTCTCTTGGGGGGCGGCTTGAGTTGAGCGGCGGGACTTACTTTCATTGCGATCCCGGAAGTCCAGCCGACAGAATGAAGGACGGCCAGTGCTCAATGAGAAAAAGCCGGTAACCCTTTTTTCCGCCACCATTCTGGTCATCGCCAACATGATCGGGACGGGCGTTTTTACCACTCTTGGGTTTCAACTTGCCAGCGTTCATTTTCCATTTTCCGCAATCATGCTGTGGGTTGTGGGAGGCATTGTCAGCTTTTGCGGAGCGCTTTCCTACGGTGAGCTGGGCGCGATGATGCCACGATCCGGGGGCGAGTACGCCTACCTCACCGAGATTTACCATCCGGCAATCGGATTTCTTACCGGCTCTGTTTCCATCCTGGTCGGTTTCGGGGCTCCCATTGCGCTCACGGCTATGGCGCTGGGACGGTATTCAGGGGTGGCTTTTCCAGGAGTCGACGAAACGGTCGTAGCATTGGCCGCAATCGTGGTCATCACCCTGGTGCACCTCGTGGATGTCCAGTTCGGCTGCCATTTTCAGAATGTTTTCACAGTCGGCAAGATTCTCCTCATCGTGGCTTTTATCGTGGCAGGCTTTTCTATGCCGTACCCGCAAGAGATCGGACTGCCGGAATCGCTCGGCGAGATAGGGTCCGTTTTCAATCCCGATTTTGCAATCGGGCTGGTTTACGTCTCCTTCGCCTACTCAGGCTGGAACGCATCCGCCTATATCGCCGGGGAGATCCGGAGGCCTGAGCGGAATCTTCCTATTTCACTCTTCCTGGGGACCCTCTTTGTTTCACTCTGCTACGTTCTGCTCAACCTTGTTTTCCTGTTAACCGTCCCCGCAGGTGAGCTTGCCGGAACAATCGAGGTCGGTTACCTCTCGGCGAAGGCGATTTTCGGAGCGGGCGGAGTCCGGCTTATGACGTTACTGATCTGCCTGGCTCTGATCTCGACCCTCAGCTCCATGATTATGGTAGGCCCGAGGGTGGCTAGCGCCATGGGCGAAGATATCAGGGCTCTAGGATTTCTGGCCGTGAGGAACAAAAGAGGCGTCCCGGTCCGGGCCATCCTCATTCAGTCCTCGGTTGCGATTCTCCTTGCCCTGACTTCTGCTTTCAACTTCGTTCTGATATACGTCGGTTTCACTCTGACCCTGTTTACCTGTATGGCCGTTCTGGGCGTGTTTGTCCTTCGGTTCAAGGAGCCCTACGTCAAAAGGCCCTTGAAAACATGGGGCTACCCCGTGGTTCCCGCGCTCTATCTGGCGGTCAATGGCTGGATGCTTTGCTACCTTGTCATGCAAAGGCCTCTGCCTTCCGCATTTTGCCTTATGACCGTCGCATCTTTATTGGTTCTCTACAAGTGGCTTACGAATAGGCAAAGCCAATCTACGTTGCTCTAGGAGGGAGAAGCGATGATATCGGACAGAAACAAACGGGAGGGCCGGGCGATAATTTCCATTTTATTGATACTTACGCTTTTCTCTATAAATGATTTTGCGACGGCCCGGCGGCCGGACGCCATTGACAACCCGTCCTTCCCGGCCGGGAAGAGCCCCGTCTATGGCGGGGTGTACAACCAATACGCCCGGTTCATAGCAGGAATGGCAGTTCCGCAAGGTGCATTAACCGCATTTCAAAACAGGCCGGCATGGATGGAGTATTCCCGGTTTTTCGACCGAAGCTGGACGAATCTGAATAAAAGGCTGCTCATACCTGAACGTCGGTGGGCTGAGAGGGAACTTGGGGCTGCCGCCTCATCGAACAGCACCGTCTTCTATCCATTCAGCGGACCGGATTTTGCCAATGTCTACGCCTTTTTCCCTCGAGCCCGGACATACGTTCTGGTCGCCATGGAGCCGCTCGGAGAGATCCCCAAGTTTGCCGCCATGAGCGATGGGGAATTCAAGTCCTATTTCCAATCCATGAAAAATTCCCTCCACGATCTCCTAAACATCAACTACTTCATGACCTCCCATATGGACGCTCAGCTTGAGGGAACGGAAATAAAGGGCGTTCTTCCGGTCCTCCTGTTCATGCTGGCACGAAATAATGCACAGGTGCTCGACGTGCGGTACTGGACAATGGGGTTGGACGGGAGGGTTCGGGACTTTCCTGCCCTCGGAACCACCGCTCGGGAGTTTCCTGCCCTCGGGACCACAGACGTAGACCTGAATAATATCCAGGGCATTCGGATTGCCTTTGATGCCGCCGGTTCCGAGGAGAATCACCCTCAAACCCTTTACTACTTTCGCCTGAACCTATACAATCAGGCCTTCGATCGAAACCGGCACTTTCTCTCTTTGCTTAGGCGGATGGCGCCTTTTACCACATTTATGAAGTCCGCCTCGTACGTGACATTCGACACCCAGGTGTCGACCGCGAGGCAGTTCATGCTGGACCAGAGCCGCTACATCGTCCAGGAGGATTCGGGAATTCCGCTGAAATACTTCGAGCCATCGCTCTGGAGTCTCCAATTCTACGGCCATTATGTCAGGCCTATTTCAGCTTTCAGTGAGGAATATCAGGAGGCTCTGGCCTCGATTTACAAGGCGGATAAGAAGATAAAACCTTTGCCCTTCGGCTTTGGCTATTTTTACAACCCTGGCGAGGCAAATTTGATGTTTGCTGAAAGAAGGTCTAAGGATCGAGGAAGAGATGAAGCTCCTTTTAACAATTCTGATGGCAAGCATTTTCTTTATAACAACGCAATATTCCAGCGCCAGCACTGGGGCTCGTGAGCTTTCCGGGTGCCTGCCTTTTTTGCAGGCTGGACAGTATCGTTCTTTTGCGGAGACAGGGGACGAAGGCCTTCAGTCGGCGCTCGAGCGCGCTCTCTACAAGAATCGGTCATGGCGCGCCCTGATTGAGCAAGATAAAATGGCTGTCGGGGTGGTGGACCTTTCAAACCCTGCAAGTGCACGTTTCGCGAGCGTAAACGGCTCGACGATGATGTATGCGGCGAGCCTGCCCAAAATCGCGGTTTTGCTGGCAGCCTATCAGAGCATTGAAGACGGCGTGCTCCAAGAAACGCCGGAACTCCACGAGTGGTTGGTCCAGATGATTCGCCGCTCGAGCAACCCTGCCGCTTCCTACCTGATTGATCTCATAGGCCTGAAGCGCATTGGGGACGTCCTCCAGTGGTACAATTTCTATATCCCCGAAAACGGCGGGGGAATTTGGCTGGGCGCCCGTTATCCGCCGGGTGGCGAGCGAAATCCCGAACCCATTAAAGGCCTGTCTCATGCCGCGACGGTTACTCAAATATGCCGCTTCTACTACATGCTTGCAAACGGTGAACTCATCAGCCCGGAATACTCGCGCCAGATGCTGGAGATACTTTCAAGGCCGGGCCTTCACGACAAATTTGTAAGCGTCCTCGAAAAGCACGTCTCTCCAGACAGGCTGTTCCGGAAATCCGGGGATTGGGACGTCTCCTTTTCGGATTCGGTCCTCGTCTGTGATGACGGCTGGCGCAAATATATACTGGCAGCCCTGATTGAGGACAAGAATGGGGAACGTATACTGCGGGATCTCGTTCCTGTCATGGAAGGACTCCTGAAGCCCTCCCACATTAAAGCACGCTCACGGCACCAGACCAAGGCTCCCCCTCGCCCAGGGTCCTAGTTCGGCTTAAAACGGAGTAGCCTTTCAATATTATGCAGCGCCTGATCGGCGATGCTCCAGAGAGAGTAGCAGAGAGA
>JBELAB010000284.1:0-4514 GCA_049509275.1 Syntrophobacteraceae bacterium
CGCTCGATAGCCGTCGGGTCGATGGCATGTTCGACTCGGCATGCGTTGGCTTCGGCATCTTCCGCACCCAGTTGCAGCGTATTCATAAAAAATTCTTTGAGCACTCCGTGACGGCGTATCACCTCGCGCGCCACTTCGCGTCCGGAAGGTGTGAGAGTGATAAAACTGTAAGGGCTGTAATTGATAAGACTGCGTCCCGCCAGGGCCTTGAGCGCGCCTGTCACCGATGCGCGCTGCACGTTCATCTGATCTGCGATATCCTTTGCCCTTGCAACACGGTTGGACTGCTCGAGATGGAAGATCACCTCGAGATAGTCTTCCAGGCTGGCGGACAGCCCTTCGGCGTTATCGCCACAGAGCATCTTGTCTTCTCCACTCAATCCAAGGTACTCAAATCACAACAACTCTTATTAAGGTTACTCCATTTTTGGGCTTTGCGTCAAGCAAATCGAACGGTTGCTCCAGAGCCCGATTTCCATTCACAATAAACGGGCTTTTGACTTATCCGGCGTAAACTGTTAAGGATTACGCCGACTGCGCCCCCGGGCGTCCGGAAACCCGGATGAGCGCAGGAGAATTTCATCTTAATCTCCACGCTCCCCGAGGTGTCGAGATCCTGCCTGTGGCACCCGCCTCGCGGGCGGGCGAGCTGTCGAGATATCGGCAGGCGGTCCCACCGCCCAAGATCGAAAGGGAACCTGAATGGAAGATAACCCCATCGCTTCGGGAAAAGGTGTGTTGAATCCTCTCCAGGCTGTACATGAGCTGATTCAGGGAGGCGATCCCGACCTGGTTTGCATAAAATACGGTATCAGCAGAACGCAGCTCGACAAAATGATGAGCGCTTATCAGGCTTCACGGCGCGAGGCTGCGGTGGCCGGCTGCTTTACTGCGTCTAAAACCAAACGAAATGACCCATGTCCGTGCGGTTCCGGAAAAAAATACAAGAAATGCTGCCTGCCCGGGCATGAAGAAGCCCGCACGCTGATACCCAAAGAACAGTTGGAGCAAATGGAAAAACGGGCCAAGGCCCGCGAAAAGCTCGAGAAGGAAGTGCGCAAGGGTTTTGACCTTATTTTTTCGCAGGAATACGAACGGGCGGGCCAGTTTGCGAGAAAACAAATCGAGGCTTTCCCGGAAGACGACAGATTTCATGATATTCTGTTATACGCCTGTTTTGCCCTCGGTGATTATGACGCCGCATTCCGGATTGCGCGAAAAAGATGGCAGACTGCAGTCGAGGAAAAGCTCTTCTTTCAGGAAAACGGGTTCCACAAGCGTGAAGGGGTGGACAGGGACCGGCACGTTCACTTTTATGCACCATCCACATGGCTCGAAAAGTTCTGGATCGCCCAACGTGCGCGCGCCTGGCGGGAACAGTACCCGCCCGATCCCGGCGGCCCGCCACAAATCGCCAAAACCGTCGAAAAGCTCCTGGCGGCAAATGATCTGAAGCGCTTTCCGGCAAAGCAGGAAGAAGGATTCGAAGCAAGAAGACTGGCGTTTGCGCCTGTCCTCGAAACGCTTCAGTCGGAAGGTCCAGCAGCGATTCCTTTCCTTGTGCCTATTACCTACAACTTTACATGGGCCAGCTTGTTTGTCCCGGAACTGCTCCATGCTTGGGGCACCGAAGAATGCCTCCGCATTCTGGCGGAGCTTTCCATGTTCCGCTACCCCTATTTTTCGCAAAAATGCCTCGCCTGCCTGGAACAGACCGGCGAGCGGGCGGTACCGGTCATTTCGCTCGTAATGGAGGAAAACCCGGCTTTCGATGAACTCAAGGCCGGGCTGCTGAACGTGCTGGGAAATGTAGCGTGCAAGGAATCATTCGAAATCCTGGCGAAGTTTACAGAGCACGAAAACCGATACATCGTCGCCTGTGCCTGTGAAGCTCTCGGAAGGCATAAAAACTCCGAAGCCCTTCCTTTCCTGGAAAGAGCCAAACAACGATTGGGCGCTTTGAGCCAGATCGCCGGGGCTATTAAGGAAATAGCGGAACTGACCAGGTAGTTTCCGATTCGTAGGCGGTGGGACCGCCGGCCAGGATCACTACAGCCCGCCCGCCCGCGAGGCGGGTGGCTGCAAAACCCAGTCACGTACCTCGACGCTCCGCGGGGCGGTACCCCTTCCGCCTAACGGCGGTAAGAGGAATGACCAGATTATGTACGCCTCCGCGCAACCCCTTGATTTCCTTGCCAGGACGAAAAATACCTCCTTTCCGAACAGAAACCTCGCGGGGCGTGGAATTTGTCACGGTGTTTCCGGATGGACACCAGGCAGGTGATTGTGCCGCCGGATCGAAAGGGCCGTATTTCCCCATGATCCGCCTTAAAGGTCTTTTCCTTCCAGATTTGCCATCTTCAAGATATGGTTGAGCAGGCCCGTTTTGTGCGGTTCGTTGCCGTGGCTCGGCACAGGGAGGCGAACGATGCTTTCGTCCTATTTTGCCGTGAATGGTGAATCGTGAATGGAAAAAGCCTTGTCACGAGCCCTTGGTCAGTCCTCAGTCCTCGCCCCTCCATCTTCCGTTCACAGCAAATGCGGCAATATTTCTCCTGATTTGCCGGAAATCGAGATGTTATAGACATCCGAGTAAGGGGTTGGTTCCAGGTTGATTTCGGCGACTGCGGCGCCGTTTCGTTTTGCCTGCACTCCCATTGACGCAGCGGGTTGGACGGTCCCGGAGGTCCCTATTACCAACATGAGATCGCAACTGCCGATCGCGTCATAAGCTGCATTGAGCACCTGTGGTTCCAGCATCTCGCCAAACCAGACCACGTGGGGCCGCAGAAAAGAGCCGCAGGATTCGCAGGCCGGCAGTTTGGGAAGCGGTATCCTGCGGTCCTCGGTGATCGTTTCGCACCGGGTGCACCTCACCCGCCAAAGGTTGCCGTGCAGTTCGATAATATTCCGGCTCCCGGCCTTTTCGTGCAGCCCGTCGATGTTTTGGGTTATCAATGTGAAGCGTGGGACGCGGCGCTCTATTTCGGCCAGGGCAAAATGGCCGGGATTAGGGCTGAGCGGGGCGATCAGTTCTCTTCGCCAGTTATAGAATTCCCATACCAGCTTCGGGTCCCGGGAGAAAGCTTCCGGGGTGGCCAGGTCAACCGCCCGGAACTGCTTCCAGAGGCCGCCCTCCCCGCGGAAGGTGGGAACACCCGATTCGGCTGAAATCCCTGCCCCGGTCAATACCGCTACATCCCTTGCACCCCAAAGTTTTTCTCTAAGGTCTTTGATGCCGGTTTCGGTTTTCAGTTCGGCCATGTTTGATTCCTGCGGCCGGCCGGATCAATCTCTCGATCCCTGAGTCCGCAAATTGCCCAGTATACAGCTCGGGTCCGGTTAATTGTTCTATGAGACCGGATGGTTTGTGCAAACAGCCCCTGTTTCGTCCGTGCGGAGAAAGTCGTCGAAGTAATCGATGGTCTTTCTCAATCCCTCTCGCAACGGGACCTTAGGCTGCCACCCGAGTTTTTCCTGCGCGATGGATATGTCCGGTTTTCGCTTCACGGGATCATCCTGAGGGAGGGGTTTTCGAACCAGTTCGGATTTTGATGCGGTCATTTCGATCACCATATCCGCAAGTTCGATGATGGCGAACTCAACGGGATTTCCGAGATTGACCGGACCTGTAAAGCCTTTGTCGGTGTGCATCAGTTTGATGAAGCCTTCTATCAGGTCATCGACATAGCAAAAAGAACGAGTCTGTTTGCCGTCTCCATAAATCGTTATAGGCTGCCCGGTGAGCGCCTGCACGATAAAGTTGGAGACCACCCGGCCGTCGTTGGGGTGCATTCTCGGGCCATAAGTATTGAAGATCCTGGCCACCTTGATGTCAAGCCGGTGCTGCCGGTAGTAGTCGAAGAAAAGGGTCTCCGCGCACCGCTTGCCCTCATCGTAGCAGGACCGGGGCCCAATGGGGTTCACGTTTCCCCAGTAGGTCTCCTTTTGTGGATGCTCGAAGGGGTTGCCGTAAACCTCGGAGGTGGAAGCCTGCATGATCCTGATCTTTAGCCGCTTCGCAAGTCCAAGCATGTTGATTGACCCGTGCACGTTGACTTTCGTGGTCTGAACCGGATCGTTTTGATAGTGGATCGGCGAGGCGGGGCACGCCAGATTGTAAATCTCGTCAACCTCGATAAACAAAGGATAGGTTATATCGTGTCTCAGGAGTTCGAAATAAGGGTTGCTCAAAAGAGTTACGATGTTCCTCTTGCTGCCCGTGTAGAGATTGTCGATGCAGAGCACGTCCTGCCGATCCTTGAGGAGCCGTTCGCAGAGATGAGACCCCAAAAATCCGGCTCCGCCCGTTACCGCACATCTTTTTCGAAGATGCATGATTCTCGTCCTTCAGCGATTTGGAAGATAAATCAAAGTTTCAAAAATAGTAATTATTCCAAGGTCATCGGGCCGCCTTCGGCCCCGACCGTTATACCTGCTGAGATATACTATAAATAAGGTAATTAACCTAAAGAAACCTATAAAAAGCCGCTGCGCGCACACTAGCGCGCTAC
>JBELAB010000285.1:0-4513 GCA_049509275.1 Syntrophobacteraceae bacterium
CCCGAAGCTGCCAATGTAGTGATTTCCTCGGGCGTGACCATCCATGATTTGAAAGGTTGGAGCACCAGCCTGCGGCTGCGGTATTTCGGACCTCGCTATCTGACCCAGGACGGTACTGAGCGTTCTCCCAGCACCACTTTGCTTTACTACAACATCAGCTACAAGCTAAACAAGACATGGACGATTGAGGGAGATATCTTCAATCTTCTCAACGCGAAAGCCTACGATATAGACTACTATTACCAGTATCGGCTTACGCCAACGAGTTCGCCTGTAAGCGGCGACGTGTTCCACCCGGTCGAGCCGCGTACGTTCCGCGTTGCGTTGACCATGCGGTTTTGATTGACTTCAGGCAATGCGGGCGTTAAACCCTTTCCCCAGGAAGAACCGGAAGGGCGCCAACAGGAGGCCGCAATTAACTCGATAGCCCTGGACGTTGCAGACTGTGTGATAGATCTTACCAGATCTGATGATGCGGATGACATTGTTTCTGCGCCGTGGAGCAACCGGGTCCAAATCTTTTCCGGCAGGAAGACATGGTCGAGTTTGGCATTAGCGCTTTTTCTGCATTCAGCTCTTGCCTGTCTGCTTTGGTACTCACCCAAACCTCAGGTCCAGATCCATAAATGGATGGAAGTGCAGCTCGTTTCTCTGGATAGTGACGCAAATGCAGCCGGACCGGGATTGGAAGCACCCCTGGGGCCTGCGGCGAGAGAGAGCCAGGAACTGCCAAGCGCACATCTACCCCGGGAACAGAAGGACTTGCCGACGCCACAGAAGAAAAATATCGAGGCCGATGTCCATCCAAAGAAGATTATAAAACCCCGCACTGCTTCGGATAGGCATGAAGAAGTCAAGCCCACGGCCCAACTCGATCCCGCACAATCCGGCAACCCGGATTCACCATCACAGGGATTGGGGAAGATCGCTTCAACCGGCGCAGCCACTGCGGCTTTTTCCGGCGACGGACCACCCGCAGGGGCCGGCAATGGCTCAGGCGGCAACGGCTCCCTGGATAGAACTTTTGGATCTGCGGACGGCCCCAGTTTCCTGCACAAAGTCGTGCCGAGTTACCCGGCGTTGGCAAAAAGGCTCGAAAAAGAGGGAACCGTTCTTCTGCGTGTTACCATCGACGAACAAGGCCGTCCACTTGAAATTGTGGTACTTAAGAAGGCCGGGTTCGGGTTCGATGAGGAAGCGGTTAAGGCCGTTAAAGATTCGAGTTTCGTTCCTGCCAAAAGAGATGGTAAACCCCTTGCCTGCAGGGCACTTCTTCCGATTCGATTCGTCCTTACACAATCGTAATGTTGTATTGCCCGGTCAGCAAAACAGACCGCTTGCAATTTTGGATTTTCTCTCGATGGAGGTTGAAACATGAGGGAGAAAGTATGAAAAGAATAATGTCCGGATTAGCGGCGCTTGTGCTCATTCTCTGCGCAGGCATGCCAGCCCGTGCTCAAGGGACCGAGTGGAAGACGCTTAACGACGAGGTCATGTCACTGTACAGGCAAGGCAGCTATGAGCGCGCTGTAGTGGCCGCAAAAAAGGCGTTGCAGGTTGCCGAACAAGCGGCCGGCCCGGATCATCCCGAGCTCGCCACAAGCCTGAACAACCTGGCGATGCTCCGTTCAATGTGCCTGTCCCGGTGAATGCGGCAGTGTGATCCGGCTCGATGTATAGTGTCGGCCGCAGGGCTTTCCTCGAATTTGTTGCATCCATGAAAAAAGCTGGGGGCGATGATATGCTAAGGGTTGACAACGTGAGGTCAATAGCGGAAAATACCGCTTGGACTCTTGTGTAAGAGTGTGCTGCGGCACGTAGCCGCTGCCCTCCTGAATGCTTTCAAATATCATGTAAAGTAAAGCCAGAAGGCTTTGGTGGGTCAGTGTACCTATCCGGTCTTGCTGGCTTTTTTGTTCTCAGACGCCGGGTTTCATTTCCCGTTCTGTACGTGCTCGAGTGAGAACAAACCTGGAGGGTCAATTCTTGATTCGTATAGCAGTCATAGACGGACAGGGCGCCAGTATCGGGTCCACCATCATCAGAAAGATAAGACAAGTTTATGGAGAAAAAGTTGAAATTTGGGCTTTTGGAACAAATGCCATCGCGACAGGACTAATGTTGAGGGCAGGCGCGAACAAGGGAGCAACGGGGGAAAGTGCAGTCAGTTACTGCGCCGATAAGGTGGACGTGATAGTGGGTCCCATTTCCATTCTCGTCAGCAATGCCATGATGGGAGAACTGACTCCCGGCATGGCGCGGGCGATAGGGACTTCAGGTGCCACAAAGCTTCTCCTTCCCATAACCTCGGAGCCCGTAACAGTAGTTGGGGTGGTTCCAGACCCCCTGCCTCATCTGGTTGACAAGTTGGTGGAAGAGCACTTGTCCGGCATCATCCGGCATAAAACTCGCTCTTAGCCATCCCAAAATCCGGACCGATTTTCTAGCAGGAAAGGAAGAAAAATGTGTGAAGCCAATGCATACTTGAGAGTTAATGGGAAAGAAGATGTATTGATGGAAAATGTGGACATCCTGCGGCCTGAAAGAGGCGGCTTATTTCTTCAAAACATCTTCGGCGAACAGAAATGGGTCGAAGCGAAGATCGAGGAGATGAACCTTGTCGGGCACCGAATTATCCTGGCTAGCAGTAAGGTTCGCAAGAGCCGCAAAGCTAAAGCAAACGAATGACAATAGACTGCTCCTTAGGCAGGATGATGAAAAAGGGTTCTCTGTCTCTAAAAGGCGTGGTGGGCTGCGCTCCGCTTAGCCTACCCTGCGGATCTTTTCGTGGTTTAGGGTCAATACTGTTCACTTAACAACGACAATGTGATCTTCGACCTTGATTCGTAATGTACGAGATCGTTTTCTTGGGCGAAGTTTATAGCTGCTCATCATTCTTTTCACGCCTCGCGGATTGTGGCGTGAACGGCTTGACACAACTCGTTCTTCAAGAATCTCCCTCAAGACTGTCTCATGGAATGCTTTCTTGTCCTGAGGGGGGAATAGAGGCAAATCCTGTAATTTTACGACGAATCACGCGAACCGCGTGCAGGAATGATAGGCGATCCGGATCTTCGTTCTGCGTCAAGGCTGCCTCATGCATCAAGCCGCGAATGGCGAAGTGTGCCATGAGCAGGCCATAAAATTCCTGCTGCACCAAGTCAGGTGTTTTGCTTCGCAATACTATTTTGGAGCCGCGCAAGTGGGTTTTGAGTTCGTCAAATGCAGTTTCGATTTCCCAGCGTTCATGATACAACGCCGCCAATTCCGTGGCCGGCGCAGCTTCATAATCCAAAATCGTTGTCATCAGCCGATAGATAGGCTCAGCCCCCTCGATGCCCTCCAACCTGTATTCGATTACTCGAACCACAACTCCGTTTACACCTTTTTCCTGATCCCCCTGAGAACCATAGATCCTACTCAAGTAAGAACCGTCGGCAAGCCTCTTTTCGCACGGCAGACGACGGTTTTTATTCACTCTCCAAAGCAGATCACAACCAGTGCCACGCGCATGGTTCCAGAAGTCGAATCCGGAAAAATAGCGGTCGGCGAGACAAAGCATTTCCTTCCCCAAAGAGGGAATCACTTCTTTGGCAAGAGCGATCTCTCCCATGTTGACAGCTCCCATCCGGGTTCCAAACAAGACATGCGTCCCGTTTTCGACCAAAGACACGAAACGCAACTGCGGAAAGGCGCCGCTTCCACGGTTGCCGGGAGGCCGGCCAAAACTTTTCTCGTTTTCCTTCTCATCGGCGACATCCAGTGTGCTGCCATCCAGGCTGACCAAACGCCATCCTCTGTACCAAGCGCCTTTCGTGGATTCCACGGCAATTGGTCTTACAACCTCATCGTGCAGTTCTCGAATGGGCGCCCACCCCAAGCGACTTCGAGCCTGAGAGATACCGGATTTACCAGCCACCTTGATGATCGTTCCGGGTCCCATAAGCCACTTTACTCCTTCGAGAAGACAACGCAGGACTTCACGATACGACGATTGCATGTACAAGGCCAACACAATAACATAGTACACAACCACATGCGCCGGAAGGTCCCTCTGCCGTCTACTTGTCTTTCCAGTGTTTTTGAGCACCGAGTCAATTGTTTTTACCGGAAAGGCTTTGGTGATTACTCCCAAACTAATGTAATCCGTAATGCGTGTGCCACTTGGAAGCTCTGCAACGGTACGTGCCATTGTGGTCCTCCTGTCAAAAAGTTGAGACAGGATATCACACAATTGGTATTAAGTGAACAGTATTGGGTTTAGGGTGTAGCAGCGTGACATGAGATGCTGCGGTGAACGGGTACACTGAGATGGACTCACTCGCGCGCTCGGTTAACCCAGCGGAAGGCGAGAACAAAAAAAACGGCCCCGAGCAAAGCGAGAAGCAGGTAGGATGAAAAATCAGGCCGGTCCCCGAATGCAGCGGCTCGAATCGCTTTGGAGGCATGGGTCAGCGGCAGAAAATACAGGACGTATTGCGCCCATTCGGGCATTCTGTCCACAGGGAAAAAA
>JBELAB010000286.1:0-4512 GCA_049509275.1 Syntrophobacteraceae bacterium
CTTCACACCCAATGTCCCAACTTCAATGAGAAGGACGGCCCGGGCGACCAAAACGCGAAAGATCGGCTACGCCATTTCACGGTCCTGGCCGAGAATTTTTTGATGCGGGCGCCCGCATGCCCCGTAAACGGCGAACCTGCAAATGGGTAAAAGACCGGAAAGTCTCTCGTGAAAAAGTCTCCTATGAATACGCCAACCGCGACCTATAGGATTCAATTCAATCCTGCGTTCGGCTTTAAGGCCGCGCAGAGAGTTATTTCCTATCTGGCGGACCTGGGCATATCCGACCTGTACGCTTCCCCCATATTCAAAGCCGTCAAGGGCAGCCTCCACGGCTATGATGTGGTTGACCCCAATCACCTTAATCCCGAGTTGGGAGGGCCCTCTGATCTGGAGGGGCTGGCAGCGGAGCTGAAAACCTATAATATGGGGTTGATTCAGGATATTGTCCCGAATCATATGGCGATAGATTCGGAAAATCGGCTGCTGATGGATATTTTGGAGAATGGTTCAAACTCCAGATACTTTCAGTTTTTCGATGTGGATTGGGATTATCCGGCCGCCAGCCTCAACAAGAGAATTCTGGCGCCATTTCTTGGCAGGTTCTACGGGGAGTGTCTCGAAGATGGAGAGATCGCCCTCCAATATGGTCCTGACGGCTTCAAGGCCGCTTACTACGACCTCGCCTTCCCGTTACGAATCGAATCTTATCTAAATCTTTTTAACAACCTGGCCCAGTTAAAAAAGAAACTTGGCCAGGATAATCCCGACTTTATCAAACTTTTAGGCATCCTCTATGTCTTGAAGTCGCTCTCTTCCAGCAATGAGCCGGAGGAGCGCAATAACCAGATAAAATTCATCCGGCACACTATGTGGGAAGCATACAACAGCAACGCCGCAATAAAGGCGTTTATTGATAAAAACGTGCGGACCTTCAATGGTGAAAAGGGGAAGGCCGAGAGTTTTAATCTTCTTGATGAGCTTCTTTCCCAACAAGTCTTCAGGCTTTCATTTTGGAAAGTGGCCGCCGAGGAAATAAACTATCGCCGTTTTTTTTGTGTCAATGGGCTGATTTCACTCAAAGTGGAAGACGACCACGTTCTAAACCACACCCACGCCCTGATTTTCGATCTGATTGAAAGACGAATCGTAACCGGTTTAAGAATTGATCATGTTGATGGGCTCTACGATCCGGCAAGCTATCTTCAAAAAGTTAGAGGCAGGGCGCCGGCAACCTATGCCGTCGTTGAAAAAATACTAAATCTCTACGAAGACCTGCCACGTTCTTGGCCTGTCCAGGGAACCACCGGCTATGATTTTACAAATTATGTAAATAGGTTGTTTTGCCAAAAGGAAAATGAGCGGGCATTCACCAGAATCTATGCCAGAGTAACCGGCTTGAAGAATTCTTATGAAGATGTCGTGCGCGACAACAAAAAACTGATGATCCAGGAAGATATGGCGAGCGACGTCCACAACCTCGCCCGGCTCCTGAAGAATATCTCCAGCCGTGACCGCCATGGAAGCGACATAACTCTCAATGCGCTGCAAAGAGCCTTGACCGAGGTCCTGGCGGTATTTCCCGTATACAGGACCTACATCAGCCAGGTTGTGGTCTCGGAGAACGACAGGAAAACCATTTTGGATGCTGTGGACCGGGCCAGGGCCAATTTCCCCGCCCTGTTACATGAATTTGCGTTCATACGAAGGTTCCTTCTCCTGGACTTTCCCGATTATGTTTCTGAGGAAGAGAAGCGGGATTGGCTCCATTTTACCATGAGGTTTCAGCAACTTAGCGGGCCGGTCATGGCGAAGGGAGTCGAAGATACAACACTTTATGGGTACAACCGGCTCTTGTCACTCAATGAGGTGGGTGGACGGCCGGATCGCTTCGGCTGCCCGATCGAAGAATTCCACAACTTCAACACGAAGAAAAGAGACTTGTGGCCGGATTCTTTAAACGCAACCTCGACTCACGATACAAAAAGAGGCGAAGACGCGCGCGCCAGAATAAATGTATTGTCCGAGATGCCGGACGAGTGGCAAAAGAAACTCCGGACCTGGATCAGGATAAACAGGGGCAAAAAAAAGCGCATCCAGGGCCTGGCCGTCCCGGATAGAAACGACGAGTATTTTTTATACCAGACGCTGATTGGCGCCTGGCCGTTTTCAGATGCCGAGTATCCCGAGTTCATTGAAAGAATTAAGAGATATATTGTCAAAGCCGTCCGGGAAGCCAAAGTCCATACTGCGTGGTTGAAACCCGACACTGAGTATGAAAACGCTTACGTCTCATTCGTTGAGAAAATCCTGGCCCGCTCAGAAGCCAACGCATTTCTGGAAGAATTTATTCCGTTTTGCCGGAAAGTTTCTCACTACGGGATACTCAACTCCCTCTCGCAGACGCTTATCAAAATTACCTCACCCGGTGTGCCCGATTTCTATCAGGGATCTGAACTATGGGACCTGAGCCTGGTGGATCCTGACAATCGACGGCCGGTGGATTTTGGAAAAATCCGCGCGATGCTTGCCGGCATCCGGGAACAGGATGATGCCGGCATTGGCCGGCTGGTCCAGGATCTTCTTTCAACGATAGAGGACGGAAAGATTAAACTCTTTCTCATTTATCGGGCGCTCAAAGCAAAAAAAGCAAATCGAAAGATCTTCCGTTCCGGCGCCTATCTTCCCCTCGATCCTGCGGGAAGACTCAGGAGCCATGTCATCGCCTTTGCCTGGAGGTACCAGCGGCAATGGGCGCTGGTCATCGCTCCGAGGTTTCTCAGCCACCTGGTGAAAGAGGGAGATTTTCCTCTGGGCAGGCAAGTGTGGCAGGACACACAGGTGATAATGCCTGACGGGGCGCCTGCCGCCTGGCGGAATGTTATCACGAACGAGGTGCTTTCTGCGGGCAGGGCGTTGTTTGTAGGAGATATGTTACTTAGTTTTCCAGTGGCGTTGCTCATGGGCGAAGGAAAGAGGCGGTAGGACGCGCCTCGCGGGTGGGCGGGCGGGCTGTCGAGATCGGCCCTTCGGCACCGGCGATTCAACTCCTGTCCATCCTGGCTGGCAGCCCTGCTGCCTCGGCCAACTGCTGAGAGTCAATGCGTATTTTCCTTTCAATAGTACTTCTATGAACTTGCGGGGGTAAGATGTCTACAAATGCCAACATTGAACCATTTTCCGTCAAAGACTGTGCGCTGGTGACCATAGCAACCGGGAAGAAGGCCCAAAACCTGAAGGAGATGAGCGAGCATTTGCTTAACGTCCATCTCGGAAGCGTATACCACCATTTTTGGGGTGGGCTCTTGAGGCCCAGGTTCGATGACCCTGAATACAACAACGATTTTGCCCAATGGGCTTATTATGCCCTTCAAGACAATATCCTTGCGGAACGATTATCTGTTATCGATCCCGATCGTTTTGTAAGTCTGGGATCCTTGCGCCAAAAGCTGCTCGAGATCATAGAACAGAGGTTGGATGAGATCGAAACGATTGCCTGGGCCAATCCCGACAAGCAGTTTCATTTTCTCCGCTCTCAAATGGTGGTTTTCGATACCCACGGCAAAATTGAAGAGCCGGAGGAATTGGTGGAGGCTGTGCCCAACATGTCCGTGGGAAGCATATTTTATCATTTTATTGATGCTAGACGCCGCAGCTCTGAAATGATGGACGATTTTCGCACCTGGCTAAGGTCTCGCGGTGATCATGACCTTTGCACACAATTGGCTGCAGTTGATCCCTATTTTGGGTCCCTCGTGGAATTGCGCGGGCAACTGACGGATCTGTTCGCAAAATATTTTTCTCGGGGAGTGACCGGATGACATCTATTCAAGATTATGTGCCCGTGACCGGAGAAAACGTTATCGATAGGCTCCGTCAACTTGCCAGGCCATTAAGAGGCACAAAGGTGGTGCACGTCAACTCCACTTATGTAGGCGGCGGCGTCGCGGAAATTCTGAGCAAGCTGGTCCCCCTCCAGAAGGATCTGGGCCTCGACGTGCGGTGGGAAGTAATTCGAGGTGATGAGGCGTTTTTCAAGGTCACCAAGAGCTTCCACAACGCCTTACAAGGCGTACCCGTCCAACTGTGGGATGGGGTTTTCAAGGTTTACGAGGAAACCGGCGCGCAAAACTCGGAAGAGCTCCGTTCGATCCTCGAGGAAGCCGACATAGTTATTATACACGATCCGCAACCGCTGCCCCTTTTGAGGTCATGCCCGAACCGAAAAGGCAAGTGGATCTGGCGGTGTCATATCGACCTGAGCCATCCTTATCGTCCGGTGTGGCAATACTTGCGTAACTATGTCATGGAATACGATGCTAGTATTTTTTCCCTGGCCGATTTTGCCCAACCCTTGCCGCACATCCAGTATCTGATGCCGCCCAGTATCGACCCCCTCAGCGAAAAAAACATGGATCTGCCTCCGGAGGAGATCCATGCCACCAAACTTCGATTCGGTCTGGACCCCGATAGACTGATAATGCTCCAGGTCTCACGATTTGATCGGTTCAA
>JBELAB010000287.1:0-4500 GCA_049509275.1 Syntrophobacteraceae bacterium
ACTACCGTCAGCGAACCGCTCGCGTCAGTGGTATTGACGGTGACCATACCAGTCGCAGGGTCCTGGGAGAAGCTCACAGGGATAAGTTTGGCAAGGCTGTCCATCGCCTGGTATCTTTGGTCGCTGAGCTCATTTGCCTGGCAAGTGGGAGTTTGACTTTGTGCAATTGATATATTGAGCTGGGCTATCTGGTTTATCAGAGCATTCGCCTGATTGACTGTATCCGTGATCTGGCCGGGAATTTGGGTGGCAATTTGGTTAAGTTGATTGTATGTGGATTGCACGGCGCCGGCCAGGTTCTGCGCCGCCGAGTAGACCCCCGTCTGCTCGCTTAGCCCTGTCGGGTTTTGGGCCAGTGTGCTCCACGAATCAAAAAAATTGCCTAGGGCCCGGGAAATTCCATTGTCGCCGGAATCCGCGCAGGCGGACTGGATGGATGTGAGTTCACTAGACAGGCTTGTGTACTGCGAATCATCGGACATGGCGTTCATGAGCTTCTGTTCAAGAAACTGGTCCCGCGCCGATGTAATCTGGGTGATGGTTGCTCCGGTGCCCAGCCAGCCGGACATGGTCAGGACCGGCTGACTTTCCGTCTGTACTGCGGTCTCCTCCGCATACCCCGGGGTGGTGGCATTGGAAATGTTGTTCGAGGCGACCTGTATCTCTGCCTGCGTATTCTGCAGGGTTTGCAATGCAGTATAGAGCGAAACACTAAGTCCGGACATCTTTTAAATCTCCCGTGCAAATGTAAGTCCCTTCGGAGGGCGCGGCGCTCGCCTTGTCTTCTTGCCGGCCGGGCCGTAGCTCGGACGTGAAAAGATCGCAAGAAAGTCCTGCCAGTAGGAAAGGGATTTTTGGATAAAAACTCCGTTGGAGGTGTTCAATTTACTGATCTCGCCGAGCAGGGCCTTAAAGGAGTCCGAAGCCGGAACAGAGCCTTCCCCTGCCTCTTTGGCGGATTGGAGTTTCCATTCCAGTTCGGTGACCAGATACTCTTTTTTCGGAACAAGCCGCAGGAGCTCGGCCCCCGCAAAGCGTTTGAGGATTTCAGCTTCATTCCGGAGGACCTCGAGCAACTCGAGAGCGGTCGGGAGGCATTCAGAATGAAAAGGAGAGTTGTCGGTCGCCAACACATCGTGGTGCGCAAAGCTTTCGGCCGTTTGCAGACTTGATTCCATGTCGTTACTCCCAGTTTCGATTAGGTTCAGGTCCGAGGGAAACCCCCCGCATTTCTCAATCGACGGAATTCTTTACATCTTTTAGAGCAAGATCGCCTGCAACCTGCGGCGGCGGGTTCCCTCAGCCGGCCCCCGGGTTGTTCCAGGACGTTGCAGAAATCGCGGTTTGCGCTTCAGCCGGGGGCGTATTCAGCTCCTGGGAGGTCCGCGTTTTAATAAGAGGTTCGAGCTTGGAGTAGAGCATATCCCCAATCCCCAGCGCTGAAGAGCGGCTGATTACTTTGGATACCTGCCCGGCCAGCATATCTTCGTATATTTCTCTTGCGTTTCCGGGCTCTTCCCCGCGCACAGTACCGTCACGCATGGCTTTCATCATGTAGGAGATCATCACCGATTCGAATTCCCGGCAATTTTCCCGAAGCCGTCTTTTCTGGATTTCCAGTTCGCGGGAAGAATCCGCCTGAAGGATCGGGTTAACATTGGCTTCCATAAGAAAACTTTCTTAAATACCTGATTCTAAATCAGTTCCAGTTCCGCATCCATCGCTCCGGCCGCTTTTATGGACTGAAGGATGCTAATCAGATCGCGGGGCGTTGCTCCTATGGCATTGAGCCCATTTATTACCTGCCCTATCGTCACCCCCCCGCCGACAACTGCGAGGTGACCTTTGCCTTCCTGGACCTGGATGGTGGTCTGAGGCACAACCTTAGTCTTGCCCTTGCTGAAGGGAAGCGGCTGGGAGACGGTTGGTTTTTCCGTTATCTGAACCGTGAGGCTTCCGTGCGCCACGGCAACCGGGGCTATCCGAACATGTTCGCCGATGACTATGGTCCCGGTCCTCTCGTTAACCACGACCTTTGCAATCACGTCCGGCTGCACTTCCAGATTTTCCACCCTGGTGATCAGCCCCACTATTTCACTGCGCTGGTCAGGCGGCACTTCGAGTCTGACGGTTCCGGCGTCCAACGCGCGGGCGCTTACCTCCGGGATGCCGATGCATATTGCTGCCGCTGTCTTATGCGCTGTTGTAAAGTCGGGGGTCTTCAAAACGATGTCAATCGCAGACATCTCGGAATACTGAATCGGGACCTCTTTTTCGACCAGCCCGCCGCCGCTTATGAATGCAACAGTCGGAAAGTTTTTCGCAACGCTGCTCCCGCTTGCCCCCGATGCCGAAAAGCCCCCGGTCGAGACAGGTCCCTGGGCGACCGCGTAAACTTTTCCGTCCGGACCCTTGAGTGGGGTCATGAGAAGGGTGCCTCCCTCGATGCTTATGGCGTCTCCAAGCGAGGAGGCTTGGACATCTATCTTGGCCCCGGTACGGGCAAATGGAGGCAGCTTGGCCGTAACCATGACCGCGGCCACGTTTTTGACCTTCGCCTGGGTCGGATCGGTGTAGATTCCCATGTTCATGAGCATGTTGGCCAGGGTGGTCATGGTGAACAGGGTGTTAGTGGTGGTGTCGCCCGTGTTTTTAAGGCCAACGACAAGCCCATAGCCTATAAGCGAATTCGAGCGGGCGCCCAGAAAATAGGCCATGTCCTTTATTCTGGCCGGGTTGGCGGTCCCGGCCGAAAGCAGGAAGGTCAAAATCATGCCTGTACAGACTATAAAGAAACGGCCCTTCTTTTTCATGCGCCCCTACCATGTCTAGAAAGGTGAAATGAAGTCAAATAACTGACCCAGCCATCCAGGTTTCTGATACTGAGTGACCGGACCTTTTCCGAGCAGGTAAATCTTCGCTTCCGCCACGTTCTGTGAAAGAACCGTATTGTTGGTGTTGATATCGGCCGGGCGGATCACCCCTTCAAGAACGATCTGCTGGAGTTCGTCATTTACCTTTGTCCAGCGCGAGCCTCGAATGAGAAAGTTCCCATTGGGTAAAACATCGATCACGGTTGCAGTCATGTACGCCGTCATGGAATCGGTCTGGCTGGTCGCCCCGCTTCCTGCAAAAGTTTTGTTGAATGAGCCGTTATAGGGGCCAAAAGCGACCGCTCCCTTGGGGTTGCTGACTCCCGACCCTACGCCTAGCCCTCCAAAGGTGAAGCTGCCCGTGAAGTTCTGGGCCTTCTGGTTTGACGTAGCCGAGGCTTTGGAGCCTGTCGAGGTCTCACTGACTGTTATCGTGACTATGTCCCCCACTTTTGAAGCCTTGAGATCGGCGAAAAACGAACCGCTGGCCGGGGCCCAAAGAGAACCGGTCGGCGCAAGGGATGCGGGCTGCGGCCCGGCTTCCGGTAAGGGGAGCGATTTTGGGTTCGACCCCGTCTTAGCATTAAATGAAGCGGCCGGGCTTTTGTTCGATTGCATCGTGGCGCAGCCCGAAAGGATCAGGACCAGCAGGGCGGCTGAAATGAACCGGATTGCTGCGACCTTTCCATTGGCTCCGGGATTTCTATTGTTTCGCATCTTCGCTTTGTCACCTCATCCAAGACCGGAGGTCTTCGCCGTTAATGGGTAGCCGTTACGGTCCGAGAATCCACAACTCTGCAATGAACCGTCTTTTGTGATGATTCATTCGTTACCGCCAGCGTATCCCCGACCCCTCCATCGGCATTTGCCTTTCCATTTGCGGTCAAGGAGAGTCCGGGTTCCTCGTAGACTATCTTCACCTGATCGCCTCGCTTGAGGACCAGTGGCTTGTCCAGGTCTTTGAGTTCCAGTGGCTGATGTACTCCGAGGTTGCGCAGCACGCGCCGGTTTTCAACCTGGTCGAGCCGGGTGGCGAAACGGTCGGCAGAGTCGGTAAGGTTCATCTTGTGCACTTCCAGGTCGGCCTGGGACAGCATTTCGTTTTGTTTCATCGGACGCGAGGCGAGATATACGTTTCCGAAAACCTCGACCTTGCCGACGATGCCCAGAGTGCGCACCTTCTCTCCGTTTACATAGAAATCGACGGTCGCCGTAACGTTGCCTATGAAACGCTCCTTCCCTGAAGATGCCGTCACCTCATAGGTCATTTTGCCGGTCGGAATGAGGGGAATACCCGAGAAACGAACTCTTTGAATGTTTATCTCTTCCTGCTTCCAGGGCGAGTTTTCAACAACGAACTTTTTGAAAATCTCTTCGATCATCTCTTGTGTGATCCGGGTCGCCTCCCGCTTGACTACTATTCTGTCGGGAATATCGAGCTTTACCTCCGAAGAATTGACCTTATAGGAATCGAGCAGCCTGACCAGATATGTCCGAAGCTGGCCAGGGTCGATGAACTTCTCAGATCCGGCCGGCGGAGCATCCCCTATGTTGAGTCCGCCCATAATCGATTTCCACTCGCCTGGAAGCGTTTCCGGATCGCAGATTTCGGCAAGAGAGACTTCCT
>JBELAB010000288.1:0-4476 GCA_049509275.1 Syntrophobacteraceae bacterium
ATGCAGCAACTGCAATCCTGTACGGAAGGGCGTTCAATCGAGGTCAGAACGGACGGCCCTCTTCCGGATGTCATGGGAGACCCGGAACAGATTCGACAGGTACTGGCAAATGTGATCAAGAACGCTATCGAGTCGGCCGGACCGGATGGAAATGTGGAGATAAGGCTTAAAGCCGCCGTAGAGGACGGGGGTAAAGGAATTCTTATTGAGGTTTCCGACAACGGCCCCGGGATTTCACATCAGGACATGAAGCGCGTTTTCCAGCCATTTTTCACCACGAAAGACAAAGGGACCGGGTTGGGACTGTCTATAGTAAAAAAAATAATTGAGGCGCATGGGTTCGGCATTTCGATTTCGAGTGAGGAACGGGCCGGTACTGTGGTGAGCTTACACTTGAAGGGCCCTTAAATGAAAAAGATACTGTTGATAGACGATGAACATTCGCTTGTCCGGACCCTCGAGCTTTATTTCCAAAGCAAGGGCTATCTTGTTCTGGCCGCCTTCGATGCACGGGAGGGTCTTGATCTTTGGCGGGAACACGATCCGGACCTCGTGCTGCTCGATGTCCAGTTGCCCGGAATGGACGGAACGCAAGCCCTTTCAGCGGCAAAGGATGAAAATCTTTCAGGCGATGTCATCATGATAACCGCCTTTCAGGACATGGAGGCGACCCTTGCCGCCATTCAGCGCGGGGCTGCCGATTATCTTTATAAGCCCCTGGATCTGGACGCGCTGGACGTCCTGCTTGAAAAGATTCTGATGAGGCGCAAAGAAAGGGACAAAATCCAACGGCTCAGCCATGTCATTTCTGAAAGTTTCAAGCCAAACCAGATTATCGGGAAAAGCAACGCCACCCTGGAAGTCCTCAAAGATATAGCGCGGGTTGCCCCCACACCCGTAACGGTGCTGATAGAAGGCGATACGGGCACAGGAAAGGAGTTGGTTGCTCGGACCATCCACCAGCAGTGGGCACCCCACGAGCCGTTTGTGGCTATCAATTGCGCAGCCGTTGTGAGCAACCTGCTGGAAAGCGAGTTGTTCGGGCACGAGCGGGGGGCTTTTACCGGCGCTGTTCAACGAAAACCGGGGAAACTTGAAATTGCCGGCAGCGGTACGGTTTTCCTGGATGAAGTCGGAGAACTCCCTCTGGAAATTCAGGCTAAATTTCTGCGTGTGCTCCAGGAGAAGCAGTTCCAGAGTGTTGGAGGCTTGAAGGATATCCCCTTCAAGGCGCGCCTCCTTGTCGCCACAAATCGCAATCTCGAAAGCATGGTGCAGGCAGGCAGTTTTCGTGAAGACCTCTATTTCAGGCTGAAAGTGTTCGTGATCCGCATCCCGCCCCTGAGAGAACATCCTGAAGACATCGTGCCGCTTGCCGAACATTTTGTATCGAGGATGAACCGGGAACTTGACAGGAACGTAACCCGAATTCCAATGGAATACATCAAGACCCTTAAGGCTTACGACTGGCCGGGAAATGTCAGGGAGCTTGAAAATGTGCTCAGGAGGGCCTTGATCCTTTCCCGAAGCGACGTGCTAGAACTCGACAAATGCTGGTTTCAGCGGTCCGAAGCCATCCATACGCCCGCCTCCGCCTGCGAAGAGAGTGAATCCAAGAGCCTGAACTGTGTGGAAAAGGAGCATATCCTGAAAATTCTTAAGCATACCGGGGGCAATTACGGTGATGCATGTAAGATTCTGGGCATAACGAGGCCTACTTTACGCAAGAAAATAAGCGACTACGGCCTGAAGGAATACTTCGAGGCTGGTTTAGCCGATCAAAAGGGGTAGACAGTGAGCTATTGCTTTAGCAAGATTATTCCGTTTTCTTTACCTTTAGGTTTGTTTGATCCGGGATCGAGTCTGCGCGCACCCGCAGTCAAAGACAGACTAAGCGCCTCGGGAGTTCAGTTTTTCGGACTCCACCTTGGCAAGGTCAAGCTTTGCAGCGAGCAACTTCCTATAGAGTGACTCAACTCTTGCAGAGTTTTTGGCCACTGCCGCTTTGAGCAGGTCTCCCTCCAGTTCCGCCACTTCCAGCCTCTCATAATAATCCAGGGTCTCCTTGAGATGAGCCAGAACGATCTTTCCGGTCAGAAGGGGATGGTTATTCGTCACATTGGCGTCCCTGAACCTTACTCCATGCTCCAGCTCGACTTCGAGGCCCCTTCTAAAGCTTTCGACATCAATCTTCATTCCCTCCGTGTTTACCTCGGATAAGATGACACGGGCCTCCTCGAGGAGAACCGACGAAACACCCCGTGTCGTCCAGTCCCTTATGTTCAGGAGCGTGCACACCCGTTGGACTTCTTCAACCGTCACGTATGCAGGTATTTCCATGAAAACCCTCCTTCAGATGTAAGATCAACGAATTCAACAATGCGCTACGTTGACGAAAGTGCCTTCCCGGCTATTTCCCGCCCATAATCCTGGGCCATTTTGGTTCCGCCGCCAAGATCTGCAGCTTTCAGTCTCAGTGGCTCCCGGACCATATTCATCTTGAAAATATGCATCATGGTATCGAAAATACGCCCAGGCGCCTCTCCACTCCATCCAAAAGCACCAAAGGCCCCGCCGGCTTTCCCCTCAAGGTTCGCTTTTTCAGCAAGAAACAGGAATGTCTTCATGGATTGAAGCATCTCGCCATGATAAGTAGCCGATCCGAGGACAATTGCGTTGTAGTCATTAAGTGAAATGCCACCTTTGTCGATCTCGGTCACATTACGAACCTCAATGTCATATCCTTCGAAACGCATTCCCTCGGCAATCAATTGAGCGATTTTTTGAGTCTGATTGGTTCTCGTTGCAAAGACTACGAGCCCTCTGGGCATGATCATTTCTCCTCCGGATGAAACTGCTCGAGTGGTAATATCTTTTGGATTAAAATTGGAAAAGAGGTGAAAACCGCGCCGGGCTTTATCCTGGGTTTCTCTGCGCTCGCTCCTCCTAAGTTAACTCCAGCGCGGCAATCGCAAGAATAGTTATCCTCAAATAACCAGTCAATAGGTTGATCGGAAATGAGGTGTCTCCGCCCGTTCATACTGCGGTATATAAGCAGACGGCAACAACAAGGTACCCGTATTTCTGTCCCTCTGAATGGCGCCAGGCTCATTTTTGCTGATCCGGCGCTTTCGGAAGCTCAACCCTGCCATGTTTTGAAGAAAAGCTCCAGCGCCCGTCAACTTTTTCAATTGGAAGAGGAAAAGGCCGGTCTTCATTCCCTGTTTCGAGAACTGCCTTCTTACTGCTGACCTTTATTATCCGGTTCTTTTCCTGATAAGCTTGGATAAAACGCTCGCAAGCGGCTGTGTCGTCAGCTTCGTCGCCCGAGAAGATGAGTTTTTTCCCCTTAGGCCCTAGGACGGCCAACAGCTTCTTCTCGTCATTCGCGCTCATGGCCTCAACCAGGGCCTTGACGGCACCTTCGGGGGACCTGTAGGTGTTCTGCGTTTCTTTGTACGCATCGCTCGGCCATATTATCAATGCCGATACGCTGCCACAAAACCAAACCGATATCGGCCAAACCATTAGGCCAATGGCCAACCCCACGAGTAACACACTATGCCTTTCCCTGTTTTTTTTGAATAAAAGCATTTTCTAAGTCCTCCTTAAGATCGGGATGTGTCATAAATGCGGTGTCTCCACAGCCGTGGACAATGGACATCGTTCCAATGAACGGAAATCACCCGCTGCCTGCGGCGGCTACCGCCTCAAAGCCTCCGGCTTGAAGCAAAGCTATTACCAATATCGAAAAGATAATCTTGAAAACCCGCCAGACAACGTACTCATCGAAATCGTTGTGGCGGAGGGCATCGCCCGCACGTTGCGAGTTCGACGCTCAAGGCCGATGTATACGCCTTCATCTTCGACCGGAAGGGTCTAATGGCAGGCATCGGGCTCCAGGGTTTGAAGATTACTAAGATGTGGTTTCTTACGGGACAAAGATTTGCAAGAGAAACCTCTCTAACCGGCGGCGGCTCTATGGATTGCCGTTGTCCGGCAGGCTGCGGGGGATATTCTCAGCCTGCAGGGAGGTAAACCTCATTCCGGCAGCTCTTGCTCTGCAGACATATTTTCACTTGCTGCAGGAGAGAAACATCAGAGGGCTTTTCTCCTGCATTTGGGAATTTATGCCACATGATACTTGCAGTTCCAGACTGTGTGGCTTAGACTTTGGCACTCATCCATACGAAACCTTTCCTCATTGCAAACTTTGAGCGGTTCACAAGGGGGAGGCTTTCGTGTATGCCCGGAAGTGTCAAACTCTGGGAGTCCCATCCCAAATGCTTTACCGGGTTGCTCCCTCATTTCCGATAGGCTCCAACAAGGCACCCCGCGCCCGCCCAACGCGTCCGATAGACACGCGATGCGGCCGGTTGCCGCGCTCCGCTCTGTAAAGCTATTTAGGGATGCCTGTAAGCATGCTTCACAAAGTGAAGCAGTGCGAAGCACGCGTAGCGAGGCTTACACGATTTG
>JBELAB010000289.1:0-4474 GCA_049509275.1 Syntrophobacteraceae bacterium
CGAAAAAAATGTGAGTGCCTGAAAAATGGGGTTTTTCTGGCCCAGCGACCAGGTGAGGCACATCGTTGTTGCAACCATTCCGGCCATGCCCAGGATTACGACGTATTTTCGGGAGCCGAGCACGCGGTCGGACATCCACCCGCCACCGGAGCTGCCGGCGACGTAGCCGATGATGGTGCCTGTTATGATATTTCCGGCCTGCACAGGGGAAAGCATGAAGCACTGCATCAGGTAAGGCCCGGCCCACAGACCCTGAATCGACATCAGGGCCCCGTATCTGAAGAAAGTTCCGCAGGAAATCAGCCAATAATCGCGGTTGAAAACAAGGGTCTTCAGCTCGGTAATCACCCCTGTTCTTCGGGAGGCGCGGGTAACTTCGCCGGAAGGCCCTTGAGTCGGATAAGGCCTGTCCCGGACCACCACGTAGAAAACAATCGCCATGGCTGCCGTAAGCACCCCGACGGATATAAAAGACACTCTCCAACCGACCCGACCGACCAGCAGCGCAAGGGGCGTGCTTGTGGCGATACTGCCCATGGTGCCGGCCCCGGTCATCAGACCTGCCATGGTGGCGAATTCCCTGGGAGAAAACCATTGCGTGAAGAGCTTCAAACCTCCCATGAAGTTTGCCGCCATGCCGAAGCCAAGCAGTATCCTGCCGATTACCGCTTCATTAAAGTCGGCTGCAAGGCCGAATATGACTGCCCCCAACGCGCCGGCAAGAGTCAGGGCTGTCATTATGCGCCGTGCTCCAAGCCTGTCCAGCAGAAGTGCAATGGGGATCTGGGTAAACGCAAAAGCATAGAAGAACGACGCGCTCAGCACTCCCAGCTTCTCCGGCGAGAGAGCGAGGTCCTTTTGCAACTGCGGGGCTATGATTGCATTCGACGCCCTGTAGAACATCGACCAGAAAAAAAGGGCCCCGCAGAGCACAAAAAGAAGCAGGTGCCGATAAGAAAAGCGGGTGTGGGCTGAAAAAAACCTCTGGGATTCACTTAAACGCTCCACTCGACTTGCATGCTCGCTGATCTTTTGTCGCAATTTAAATACTGCTCTTAAATCTCCTTTAACCTTTCGACCTTGGTAGCTTTACCCATCTCGGTCAGCCACTCTCTCCAGATTGCCGCCTGTTTTTCCCGGACTATCCTGCCGGATATCTCGGCTCTTTCCTCTTGAGAAGGCTCACCGGCCGGGTTTTTTCCCTGCAACTGGCAGACCATGAACTTGTCCCCCAGTTCAAGCGGCCCTTCCGGAAAGGGCTTGGAGTCCTGAAGACTGAAGATACTGTTGAGACTTGGGCCCCGAGGCAGCTTCAAATCTTTATCGGGGTCCAGCATCGAAAAGAATTCGCTCTGCCTGAGGTTGATATTCCGGGCCTTGACGGCATCGGCCAGGCTGCCTTTCTCTTTGGCCTGCGCCAGAATCTCGGAGGCCGTCTTCTGCGCAAGCCCCCTGGCCTGGTCTGCACGAAAATCCCTTGTGACTTTATCTTTGACGTTTTCGAACGGGATCGGCAGGGGTCTTTTTATCGATTTCACCTGAGCGACTGCAAAACCCTTTGGAAGTTCCAGCATGTCGCTCACATCGCCCTCGCCGAGTTCGAAGAGCTTTGCCTTGATCGGCGCGGGAAAAACAGGCTGATCTTCCGACATCGTTACCCATACGGGGTCGGAAACCTTCATTTTCATTTCATGCGCCGCCTTGTCTATGTCCTTTCTGGCGTAAGCCAGGTCACGCAGGTTCCGCGCCTGTTTAAAGGCTATATCCTGGGCGCCCTGGGACCTGATATCCTTCTCGATTTCACCTCTCACCTCCTCGATAGGGGCGGGCCTCGTCTCGGTTATTTCCTCCGCCTTGATTATTTCGAACCCGTGTGGAGTTCGGACAAGATCGCTTATCTCGCCCGGCTGCATGGCAAAAACAGCCGCCGAAAAGTCCTTATCCATCTGCTTGGAAGACAAAAAGCCCAGCTCCCCGCCCTTTTTTGCGGTAGCTTCGTCCTGGGAGTACTTCTTAGCCAGTTCGGCAAAGCCTTTGCCTTTCCTGGCCTCATCGAGGATTTTCTGGGCCTGCGCCCGGATATTGTCCACTTCGGCCTGAGGCGCATCGGGCTTTACGCGCAACAGGATATGCTGCGAGCGCGCCTGCTTCTCACGCGTAAATCGGGCCGCATTGTCCTCATAGTAGCGATTTATTTCATCCGCACCGGGGTGGATCTCCTTCTCCAGGTCTTCCCTGTTTAGCACTACGTAGGCAATTTCGCGCCTTTCGGGTTCCATGTACAGGTCCTGGTGACCCTGGTAAAAGCTCCGGAGCGCCGGCTCCGCCACGGTGACCTTGTCCTGGAATGACCCGGGGTCTAAGACCACGTATGCGACCTTTATCTGATCGCGGTTCAAATGGTGCTCGGTCAGAATTTCATCTTCAGTGACGACCGCACGGCCCATTATGAAAGCCTGGACTTTATGGGTGGTAATATCTTCGGATATCTGCTGCTCGAAGATATCGGGGGTCATACGCATCTGCCGCAGCACACCCTCGTAGCGTTTTGCGTCGAACACTCCCTCGGTCTGAAAGGCCGGTATCTCGAGAATCTTGACCCTGACTTCGTCGTTTGTGGCTATAAGACCAAGATCTTTGGCGCCTCGAAGAACCAGATAGCTCTGAATCAGCGTCTGCAGCGCCTGCTCTTTAAGATTCAGAGCGCGCATGAGTTCGTCGGGCAGCGCCCCCCCAAACCGCTTGCGGACTCCCTCCACCAGATTGTTGTAGACCGAGGTGTACTCGGTGGTGCTTATATAGTGATCTCCCACCCGGGCAATGTCGTATTCATGGCGGGTCTGGTAAAGATATCCACCCCAGCCGACGAAAACTATGATGACCAGCCAGAGAAGAACTTTTACGCCCCATGATTTGGAGTGTTTTCGGACAAAATCGAGCATTGGTTCCCGTTTCCTTTCAGCGATCGAAGCGGTTGAGTGTTGCGGCGGGCCAGTAGAAAATAAAGAATCGCGCCAAGACATGGCAGCGTGGAAACTACCGTAAACCAGATCATTTTGGACATTGTGCTGGAAAAGCGCCGTCTTGGCAAATCCACAATGGCCCACAACGTCGGGATTACGGGAATGATCAGTATAACGATAATTATAATCAAATTCAATGGCTTAAGGGCCATCCACCAACTCTCCTCCTGCCTTCTTGAGGCCGGACTCTCTGCCGTTTGACTGTGAGGCCGGGATATACTACGATGTTAATTTTAAAATCGCAATACCGGCTCTTATCCATTTTGGTGAAACACAAGGCAGGTGGCCAGTGTCCAAGCTATTCATTTCAGAACTGAAACCGAACCTGGAAATCGCTTCCCTGTTTGTAGCCTCGGAAAAGCAGTTGAGAACCGCCCGCAACGGAACGGTTTACCTCGATTTGAAGCTGTTGGATAAAACGGGCGATATTAGCGGCAAGATGTGGGAAAAAGCCGTTGAGGCATCGGCGGGTTTCCAGTCGGGGGACATCGTCTACCTGCGGGCGAGAACCGAACTCTACAAGGACAGGATGCAGCTCAGCATTTCCGAAATCATGCCGGTTCCCGCCGGGGCGTACGATCCGGCCGATTTTCTCCCGGTCTGCCCTTTCGACCGGGACGCGCTTTTCGAACGACTCGGCAAGCTGCTGTCGGGAATGGCCGACTGTTTCGCCCGCCGCCTGTGTGAAGCAATTCTGGCCGACCCTGAACTCATGACCCGCTTTAAACTTGCTCCGGCTGCAAAGTCAATGCACCACGCCTATATCGGCGGGCTTCTGGAACACACCCTTTCCGTTATTACTCTCGTCTACAGAATCTGCAACCATTACCCCGACCTTGATCGCGATCTGCTTATAGCGGGCGCTTTTTTGCACGACATTGGGAAAATCTCCGAATTCGTATATGATACACATATCGACTATTCGGACGCAGGACGCCTGGTGGGGCATATGGTCCTGGGGACCCAGATCGTCGAGGACAAGATTCGAACAATTGAGGGCTTTCCCACAGAGACCTCGCTTCTGCTGAAGCACCTCATACTGAGCCATCACGGGGAGGCCCAGTTCGGGGCGGTCAGGCTGCCGGCGAGCAAGGAAGCCTTTGCCCTGCACCTGGCTGATGATCTCGATGCAAAGATGAACGCCATCAACCGGATACTGGCGAATTCAGCCGCGGACGACAGTACGTGGACAGGGTTCGAGACTATTTTTGGCAGGCATTTTTTCAGGGGTTTTCCGAAACAAAACGATGGCGCCGCCGGGGATAAGATTTCGGAGACCGGGCAAATTGCAGACCCGGCGTAGTACGTTGTCAACAAAGTTATGACATGTTGCAAGGAATCGTCACCCCGGCGAAAGCCGGGGTCCAGTGCTTTTAACCGACTGAAAATACGCTGGATTCCGGCCCCCGGACTAGACACTTCCGGGGCAGGCTCCGCCGGAATGACGGACT
>JBELAB010000029.1:0-12961 GCA_049509275.1 Syntrophobacteraceae bacterium
TACCGAGCCCGCCGCCCAGATCGAGATAGCGAATATGGAACCCGGTTTGCCGCAGCCGGTCTATAAGAGAGCGAAGCCGTCTCAGCGCATCGACGAAGGGTGCGACATCGGTAAGCTGGCTGCCGATATGGCAACCCAGCCCTACGATCTCGATGCTCTTGAGGGTTTTTGCCTTCTCGCAGACCCGCAGAGCGCTGTCGGCCGAGATACCGAATTTGTTCTTCTTCATGCCGGTGGAAATGTAGGGGTGCGTATTCGGGTCGATATCAGGATTGACACGCACGGAAATCGAGGCCTTCGTGCCCATTGCTTCGGCCCGTCGGTTGATCTGCTCGAGTTCCTGGGTGGATTCGATATTGAGCATCAGGATTTTTTCGCGAAGCGCGAAATCGATTTCTTCAACCGTTTTGCCCACCCCGGAATAGACAATGCGATCAGGTGGAATTGCGGCCCTGCGGGCGCGGTAGAGCTCACCGCCCGATACGATGTCCACTCCGCCGCCCATCGAGCCGAACAGTTTCAAAATTGCGATATTGGAGTTGGCTTTTACTGAGTAACAGATAAGGTGCGCAACATTTGTGAAGGCGGAGTCGAAAGTCGTGAAATGGTGGCTGAGCGTAGCATGACTGTATATATAACACGGGGTCCCGGTTTTTTCGGCGATAAGCCGCACCGGGACATCTTCGCAATAGAGTTCATCTGATTTATACTGGAAATGATGCATTGAAAAAATCCTCGCCGTCCATACACATATCAGATATCAAGTCATAGCCCCGGATATCCTTTCGCTTATTCCGTAATCAGGTTTCTCACCTCGGTCCACTTGGAGAGCAGACCCTCTTTATGGTCCGCCTGGGCGCTTACTGCCGATACGGCGTAAGAGTAAGTCGCCCCCTTCTTGGCGCCTTGGTCCACAAAAGGCGGGTGCGCTACCGGACCTGCAGTCAGCCGGATAATTTCTTTTCCTTCCCTGCGGTATACATGATAGCCGCCGGTTTTCCCATCGGTCTCAGTCCAGTGTATCTCAAGGACCCCATGCGCCGGAGTTATCCAGACCCTGCCGGGAGGGGGGGGCAGCACAGATTCGGGCCCTTTGGCCTGGGCCGTGGAAGAAGTCTCCCCCATAATGTAGACCTCATCCGTATACAGGAACGCAACGACCCGATAGGTGTAGCTCAGCCCGGGAGCAACCGACTGGTCCAGATAGGCATTGCCTTTTAAAAAAGATGGGGCGGCCTTTTCCCAGCCCTTCTCGCCCGAAAGCCTCTCGACCCGGAAAGACTCACTTGACGCATCGACATTATTTCCTTCAATGTCTTTTAAGACCGGTTTCCACTGAATCATAATCCCCAGCGGCTGAGTGGCCACCGTAAGGTTTACAGGCGCCGCCGGTCCCGGGTAGACTTTGGCTATCGCGGGGTTGGAAAGGGTCAAAGGATTGCCTTTTTCGTCCGTGACAGTCAGTTGGTAACGAAAAACCCGGCGGTAGGAGACATTGGTATCAACCCAGCGAAGCTTGCCGTCCCCGCCCGGTTTTACGGCGGCGGCGGCATCCACATTATGGACCAGTTGCTGTTCGGGGGGGGGACATTCAAGGCAATTGCGGTTTTCCCATCTCAGCTCGGCCCTCATGATCGAGTATACAATCCTTTTGTCCGCTCCCACAGCGACCGGACTCCACGAAAGCTCGACCGATCGAGGAATAACCTGAGCGTTCAGGTCGTTTACCTGCGGAGGGGGCGCCACCCCCTTAGGTCTTGGAAACTTTTTCACGCCACAGCCTGAAATTAAAACGATCAAAACACAAATAGAAATGATTCCCAGGCACGCATGTTTCGCGGAATCAGACAGGATTCGCATAGGCCCCCTACTTTTCCGGTTTGCGGTTTTCCCTTGAGTATGGTTTGCAGACTTCAAGGTCTGCCCGCGCCCGGGCAATGGCTTCTTTTACCCGTGAGGTCGCGGTGCCTCCAACTGAGCTTCTCCGGTCGATTACGCTCGAAATATCGAGGTATGGAAAAACGTCCTCATCGAAAGCCTTGTGGAAAATTTTCAATTCGTCAAGCGTGCACTCGCCCAGCTCTTTGCCGGTCTGAATGCAGTATTGAACGAGCCGGCCTACAACATGATGCGCTTTGCGGAAAGGAATATCACGTCTGACCAGATAATCGGCCAGATCGGTGGCCAGCGTAAAGTTATGCACGGCCATACGGGCCATTGTCTCCCGATTGATCCGGATTTCGGGCAGCATTTTGCTCAGCAGGCGCAGGGTGGCAAGCAGAGTGTCCACAGTATCGAAAACCGGTTCTTTGTCTTCCTGCAGATCGCGGTTGTAGGCCAGTGGCAGCCCCTTGGTCACGGTCAGAAGCGCAATGAGGTTTCCATACACCCGGCCGGTTTTGCCCCGCATCAACTCGGGCACGTCCGGATTTTTCTTCTGGGGCATAATGCTGGAACCGGTGCAGAATGCGTCACTTATCTCTATGAAGGAGAACTCCGGGCTCGACCAGATGATAAGCTCTTCGGCCATGCGGCTCACGTGCATCATTAAAATAGCCGAAGCCGAGCAAAATTCGATCAGGTAATCGCGGTCTCCGACCGCATCCATAGAGTTTGCAATAACCTTGGGAAAACCAAGCTGACGGGCCGTCCATTCCATGTCGATGGGAAAAGTGGTGCCTGCAAGCGCCGCGCTTCCCAACGGCATTACGTCGGTACGGACGAGACAGTCGCTGAATCTTGCGAAGTCGCGGCTAAACATCTCATAGTAGGCCATCAGGTGATGTGAAAAAAGAACCGGCTGAGCGTGCTGGAGGTGAGTAAACCCCGGCATGATAACACCGAGGCGCTTTTCGGCCATTGCGACCAGGGTGGACAGAACTTCACGCACAAGGTCCAATATGCTCGAAAGCGCATCACGCATATAGAGCCGCATATCAAGAGCAACCTGGTCATTTCGGCTCCTGGCCGTGTGAAGTTTGCCGCCGGTCTCTCCTATCCGCGCGATAAGCTCGTTTTCGATCGCCATGTGGATGTCCTCCTGGGAGGAATCCAGGACAACCCGGCCCTGCTCTAGGTCGCGAACAATTTCGCCCAGGGTTTGTACGATGCGGGAGGCCTCCTCGTGCGAAATTATGCCGCATTCGGCCAGCATGCGGCAATGCGCGATGCTCCCCTCGATATCGTACCGATAGAGCCGGCTGTCAAAATGGATGGAAGCGGTGTATTCCTCCACCAGTTTGTCTGTGGGCAGCTCAAAGCGTCCCTTCCACAGCTTTTCGGCCATGTGCTCCTTACTCCGGAGTAAAGCGGATTATACTTCTTACAGGTCTTATAAGTCTTATATTCGTTCTGCTTCCCAGCTTGACTTTAGAGGCCGCTGAAGGCTTTTGTTCACAAGCGTTTCGATCCGCAGCCTCAGTCCGAGCAGCCGGATAAAGCCGCTCGCCTCATCCTGCCGGTAAACGTCGTCTTCCTCAAAAGTGGCGAAGCCGGGCTGGTAGAGAGAGCGGTCCGACCTGCGCCCGATCGCCTGGCAGCTTCCCTTGTAGAGCTTCACACGGGCGGTCCCCCAGACATTTTCCTGCGCCAGGTCCATCATATTCTGCAGGTAGCTCATCTCGGGCGAATACCAAAACCCGTTGTAAATCAGACGCGAGTATTCCGGGACAAGGCTGTCGCGCAGGTGCATAACTTCCCTGTCCATGGTTATGGATTCGACCGCCCTGTGGGCAACTCGCATGATGGCGCCGCCCGGGGTTTCGTAGACGCCTCGAGATTTCATCCCTATGAACCGGTTTTCCACAAGGTCCACCCGGCCGATCCCGTGCTTCCCACCGATCTTGTTGAGATACTGGAGAATACCGGCCGGGCTCATACGCCTGGCGTCAACGGCAACCGGGTCTCCTTTTTCATAATCGATTTCGATAATTTCGGGCTTGTCGGGAGCATTTTGCGGATCTACGGTCATGATGAACATCTCCGGGTCCGGCGCTGTCCACGGGTCTTCGAGAATGCCGCCCTCGTAGCTTATATGCAGCATGTTTCGGTCGCAGCTATAGGGCTTGGCCCTGGTAACGGGAACCGGTATCCCGTGCTTTTGCGCAAAAGCAATCAGCTCGCTTCGCGACTTCATGTCCCATTCCCGCCAGGGCGCGATCACCTTTATCTCAGGCCTGAGCGCCGCATAAGCCAGCTCGAACCGCACCTGGTCGTTTCCCTTCCCGGTGGCGCCGTGGCTCACCGCGTCCGCCCCTTCCTCCCCGGCTATGATGATCTGGCGCCTGGCGATCAGCGGGCGGGCAATGGATGTGCCGAGCAGGTACTGGCCTTCGTAGATGGCGTTGGCGCGAAAAGCGGGAAAAACGAACTCGCTTGCAAACTCGTCCCTCAGATCTTCGATGCGCGCTTTGATCGCACCGGTCGCAAGGGCTTTTTTTTCGATCCCGTCCAGTTCCTCACCCTGGCCCAGGTCGGCAGCGAAGGCAACAACTTCGCATCTGTAGGTCTCGATGAGCCATTTGAGAATGATCGAGGTATCAAGTCCGCCCGAATAGGCGAGGATAACCTTTTTGACACCCATCACCAAAATACTCCATTCTTAAAGCCACTGAAAAAGCGGGGGAAATTGTAACCTTTCACCGCACTTTGAGGAAATTTTTCATCCGGCGTAAGCCAGGATCAGAGCCTTCGGCTTCCGATCATCCAGTCAAGGAGCGCCATTTGCATGTGAAGCCGGTTTTCAGCCTGATCAAAAACGGGGGCCCGCAGGCTTTCGAGCACCTCCCCGGTGATCTCCTCCCCCCGGTGAGCGGGCAGGCAGTGGAGCACTATGGCGTGCGGCGGCGCATATGCCAGAAGTTGCGAATTTATCTGGTAATGCCGAAAGGCTTCCAATCGCTCAGGGGCCTCGCTCTCCCGCCCCATGCTCGCCCAGACGTCGGTATAGAGCACATCGGCGCCCGATACGGCTTCTCGTGGATCGGCGATCAGCTTGATCTTTGCTTTTGCCTGGCGCGCGGCCCAGTCTAAGAGATCCTCGTGAGGTTCGTATCCGGGAGGGCAGGCGAAATTGAGCGAAAATCCAAGGCGGCCGGCCGCATTTATCCATGAATTTGCGACGTTGTTTCCGTCCCCCACCCAGGCGAGGGTGAGATTTTCGAGCGAGCCCCGCTTTTCGCGGATGGTCATAAGATCGGCCAGCACCTGGCAGGGATGGGAATGGTCAGTCAAAGCGTTTATCACGGGAATGGAGGCGGAGCCGGCCAGTTCCTCAACGTCGCTTTGAGCAAAAGTCCTCATAACTATTGCGTCGATATATCGGTCCAGAACGCGCGCCATGTCGGCAAGAGGCTCCTGCCGGGAAATCTGGGTATCCTGGGCGGTCATGAATATGGGCTGCCCGCCCAGCCGGCAGATGGCGGCCTCGAAGGAAACCCGCGTTCTGGTCGAGGGTTTCAGAAAAATGAGGCCCACGATTTTTCCGGTGAGCGACATGGGCAGGGCGCCTGCGGCAAGCTCCGCTTTCATCTTTTCGGCTTTGGCGATCAGTCCGAGAATTTCCTGGGCGGAAAGGTCCCGGATCGAGAGCAGGTCGCGCTTCATATGACTTCCTCTTTGAAGACGCCCTCCAGGATGCCGATCATCTCGTCTATTTCGGAGTTGCCGGCAATAAGGGGCGGAACGAACCTCAAAACGGTATCGTGCGCACAGTTTATTATGGCGCCCCTATCCAGGCATTTGGAAACGAATTTAGCCCCTGGGACAGCCAGTTCCAAACCCACCAAGAGGCCTCGCCCGCGGACGTCTTTGATGAACGAATAGCGCTCCTTGAGTTCCTGGAGCCTTGAGATGAAATAGGCCCCGGTCTCGCGCACTCTGCCCAGGAAAGCGGGTTCGGAAATGATCCTCAGGGTTGCCAGCGCGGCCGAGGCAACCAGCGGGCCCCCGCCGAAAGTGGAAGCATGGCTGCCCGGGGTAAAAGCCCCGGCCGCCTCATCGACGGCCAGCATTGCCCCCATTGGCAATCCGTTTGCCAGCGACTTTGCCAGGGTCATTATGTCAGGGGTCACATCCTCCTGCTCGTAGGCAAAAAGTGAACCTGTCCTTCCCAGTCCCGACTGGACCTCATCAAAGATGAGCAGGAGCTTCCTCTGTTTGCACAGCGCCTTAAGGTCCCTCAAGTAGCCGGGAACCGCGAAATTGACCCCGCCTTCCCCCTGGACCGGTTCGACCATTACCGCGCAGGTCTTGTCCGTAATGGCCGCTTCAACAGCCGAAACGGAATTAAAATCGACATGGACAAAACCTTCCACCAGCGGCTCGAAACCTTGATGGACCTTGCTTTGGCCGGTAGCCGAAAGGGTCGCCATGGTCCGGCCGTGGAAGGAATCATTCATCGAGATGATGTGGAACCTGCCGGGGCCGAAGGTGTCACGGCTGTACTTTCTGGCGAGCTTTATCGCCGCTTCGTTGGCCTCAGCGCCGGAGTTGCAAAAAAACAGCTTATCCGCAAATGACAGTCGTGTCAATTCCGCCGCCAGCTCAAGTTGCGGATATGTATAAAACAGGTTGGAAACATGAATCAGTTTTCGCGCCGCCTCGCTGATTGCCAGGGCCACTTCCGGGTGGCAGTGCCCGAGGCCGCACACGGCAATGCCGGCAAGAAAATCAAGGTATTCTTTTCCGGCGTCATCCCAGAGCCGGCAGCCTGCCCCCCTGACAAAAGCCACAGGAAACCTGGAGTATGTTCCACATATGTGCTTGCCGTACTCTTTCTCTATTCCATCGATAGGTGCGTTCATTTCGCTCGCTCGCTGTTCCTAAGGATCTCTGTTCCGATCCCCGCGTCGGTGAATATCTCCAGTAAAATGGCGTGCGGAAGGCGGCCATCAACTATGTGGACCTTTGCGGTCCCGGCCTCCAGGGCGTCGATTGCGCATTGGATCTTCGGTATCATCCCGCCCCTCAGCCTCCGGTCGCGCATGGCCGCCTGGGCTTCGCCGACCGACATGCTCGATATAAGCGTTCCATCCTCGTCGAGCACCCCGGGCACATCGGTCATGAGCAAAAACTTATCGGCCTTAAGAGCGCCCGCAATTGCCCCAGCCACAAGATCAGCGTTTATGTTGTAGGTTTCCCCGTTCTCACCCGCCCCGATCGGGGCGATCACCGGGATTATATCGCTTTGCAAAAGGGTTTGCAGGACCTCGATGTTTACCCGCGTCACCTCGCCGACCAGTCCTATGTCAATTATCTCCGCAGGCCCATCCTCTGTAGTGTTTCGAACGATCTGGAGCTTTCGGGCCTCGATGAGTTGAGCGTCCCTTCCGCTCAACCCCACCGCGCGTCCACCATGCCTGTTTATAAGGGCCGCTATCTCCTTGTTGATCTTTCCTGCGAGCACCATTTCCACGATCTCCATGGTATCGGCATCGGTTATGCGCATTCCGTCGCAGAAGTCCGACTTCTTTCCGATCCGCCGCAGCATCTCGCCTATCTGCGGCCCGCCGCCATGGACCACCACCGGATTTATCCCGATGTACTTCATCAGGACAATGTCCTTTGCGAAGCTATCTTTGAGCTCTTCGGCCACCATCGCGTGACCGCCGTATTTTATGACGATCGTCTTCTGATAAAACCGGCGAATATAGGGGAGGGCCTCAACGAGTATATTAGCTTTTTCGATCATGACAATCCCCCGTAAACAGAAACAAAAATCCTCCCTTTCCGCCTAAACGGGAGGATTGGCGAAAGAATAAGTTGTTTGCACCAAAGTATTTAAAGGATTGTGCCGGGCGTTTCAAATAAAATATGCAGAAGTGGAAGGCAAACGGTTGCCGCATGCGCATAAACACAGGTCTCCACGGAGATTGACAGTTTTTATGTGTTTTATTATTCTCTATATTAATAACACACTTAGGAGACACAATGCACACTGTACGTGTCAACATAAGCCTTCCTGAAGGGCTTCTTAAGGAGATTTCCCGCGAGATCGGCCCCCGAAAAAGAAGCCGGTTTATTTCACAAGCCATCGCCAGGTCCCTTAAGGAATTGAAGGATCAAAAGCTCGCAGCCGAACACGAAGAAGCCGCAGTGGAGATCTCGAGAATCAATCAGGAGCTTGAGGGGGCCGAAGCCGATGGCCTCGATTAAACGAGGGCACGTTTTTCTGGTCAATTTCGACCAGCGTGTGGGCGCCGAGGCCAAAAAAGCCCGACCAGCGGTAGTGGTTTCCAACGACATCAACAACGCCCATTCGCCCAGCGTCTCCATTTCACCCATTACATCCAACGTGTCTCGCATCTATGCCTTTGAAGTTGAAATCCCCGCCCAAACAGACGGACTTGATTTGCACTCGAAGGTGATGGTCAACCAGACCAGGGCAGTGGACAAAATTCGCCTTATCAGGAAACTTGGCCGTCTGCCTCAGAGCATCATGGAAGAAGTGGACCGGGCTCTGAAACTGCACTATGAGCTGGACTGATCCTGTGTGTTAATCGCCCGTTCCAAGCTTTGCGATTTGGCTCTGCGTCAGGGCGACCGGCGCCTCTCGGTCCTCCAGCATGGATGCGTAGAAAAGAATTTTTGCACAGTGCTCGAGTTTTTCCATGCGCATGCAGGCTTCCATCAGGCTCCCACCGAAAGTGAGCGCCCCGTGCCTTTTGAGAAGTATCGCCCGGCTATCCGGGATATAAGGCTCGATTGACTGCGGGACTTCATCGGTCGCTGGAGTTGCGTAGGGCGCAACGGGAACTTTGCCCAGCAAGAGCCAGACCTCGGGCAGGACTTTCGAGTTGAACGGAAACCCGGCCAGAGTGAATGCGGTTGCCACAGGCGGGTGCGCGTGCACGATTGCCAAAACATCCGGCCTCATCCGGTAGACCTGGACGTGTATTCGTATTTCGTTTGACGGCCTTATCGGGCCTTCCAGAAGATCTCCCCGCATAGAGGTTTTTGCGATCTCTTCAGGCTCGATGTCACCCTTCGCAACACCGCTCGGGGTTATCAACATGCAGTCCCGGCCGGCCCTGCAACTGACATTGCCGTCGCTTGCCGCAATCAGCCCCTTGCTCTCCAGCTTGCGGCAGACCTTGATTATCTCCAGACGTAAACTCCGCTCTTGACTATCCATCCTGCTCCCCCCAAAATCCCGCCTTGAACGGCGCTCGGCCGGTTCGACTCTTGAGACCCGGTTAATCCATGTTACATATTATACTGTATAGCCTTGCGGACGCCAGACCGAATAGAATCTCCAAGGGAGAAGAAAATATGATCAAGTGGTTCAAGCGAAAGGAAAAGAAAGACAGCCGGCAAAAGAAGGAGAATTTGCGGGAAACCGAGACCGGGGAAAAAGAAGAGCCCGAGGAGGAGGTCTCCACAGGGGAGATCCGGGTCCCGGAGGAAACGGCCGTGGCGCAAACCGTAGAGGGACCCGAACCCGAAACGTTTGCCCCTGCCGGGATTTTGGCTGCGGCCCTGCCGCCGCCGGAGGCAGCGGCGATCCCGGCTGGCGGTCCCGGTTCCCAGGCCCCGCCGCCCGGCGAAGAGAAGACCCTGGATGAAGAAGATGAGGCCCCGGAGGATGGAGTCCCGAAAGGGGGTTTTTTCAGGCGTCTTCGAGGGCGGCTCAAAGGAACGCGGGAGAAATTCGTCCACCGGATAGATCTGCTGGTTCTCGGCAAAAAGGTCATAGATGAGGAACTGCTCGATGAACTGGAAGAAATTCTCATTACCTCCGACCTGGGGGTGAGAACCACCGGGATGCTGCTCGGCAAAGTCGCCGGCAAGGTGAAAAGAAAGGAATTGAGCGATCCCGCCCGGCTTCGGGAGCAGATACGTGAGGAAATCAGGTCCGTTTTGAGCGTTGAAGCCCCCGTGCTAGACTACCGCGCGCACAAACCATTCGTCGTCATGATCGTGGGAGTAAACGGCACGGGCAAGACTACGACCACCGGAAAGCTGGCAAACCAGTTGAAACAGCAGGGCCTGAAGCCAATGCTGGCCGCCTGCGATACCTTCCGGGCCGCCGCAGTCGAGCAGTTGTCAATCTGGGGCGAGCGTACCGGGGTCCCTGTGGTGAAGCAGAAAAGCGGATCGGACCCCTCCGCTGTGGCCTTTGACGCGCTCGATGCAGCGGTTTCGCGCGACATCGACGTTATACTGATGGACACCGCAGGCCGCATGCACACCAAGGTCAATCTCATGGAGGAGTTGAAAAAAATCCACCGGGTCATCAGCAGAAAGATGCCGGATGCCCCGCACGAGGTGTTCCTGGTCCTCGACGCCTCAACGGGTCAGAACGCCCTCTCGCAGGCGAAGCTCTTCAAGGAGGGCATAGGCCTGACAGGGCTGATTTTGACCAAGCTCGACGGCACTGCAAAGGGCGGGGTTATCGCTGCAATTTGCGACGAGCTTCAGGTGCCGGTCCGCTATATCGGGATCGGAGAGCGCATTGACGACCTGCGCCCGTTTGACGCCGAGGAGTTTACGAATGCGTTGTTTTGATCCGGGGGCTGACTGGTTTCCCGGCGCTGGACTTCTATGAAAAAATAGCGCTCGAACTTCGACAGTGAGCTTCACTGCTGCGCGTCCGGGAGAACCGGTCCCGGCCTTGAGCACCAGTCCGTGACTTTACGGATTTATTACCTGCAGTGGGATGGGAAGACGTACCCTTTACCGGGAACTGAAGGGAGACCCGCAGTACCGGGGAATACGCGGATCGTCCTGCGTAAAAGCCTCTTTGCTAAGTTCTTTTAGCCTGTTATCGCTTTCAAGCCCGCGCGGCTGGCATTGATTCACACGATCGGGGTGAAACAGGTAGTTCCAATCCTGCTTTAAGTCTTTGCAAGCCCACCCGCAATCATCCGAGGCCGCAGATGAAACCTGGGCAAAACCTGCGTGGACGAATACGGTGGGGAAAAACATCGTAGCCACGACCAGCAACATTGCCGAAGCGATTGCAGTTCTCAAAGAATTCATTTTTTGATCCCTCCTGAATGCAAAGTTAAGCATACGCTTCGCAAATCTCTATCGTGCCCACCAAATTCAGGGAACAGGAAAGTCGAACCATAGAAAAGCGGTGGGCACAATAAAAGCTGTGCCCACCCTGTTCGACAGTCCATCAAATTTCATCTTCGTACTGCTATATTTCCCGGTGTTCTTCGTGGTGAACGCTTACCGCCGTTTACTCTTCATCCCCTTTGCCCTTAGCCTTTTCGATCAGTTCGAGCAAAAAGGCGATCTTCTCTTTGGGTTTCCTGTCCGCAAACTCATCCCATTTTTGCGGCGAAAGCTTTTTCCTGAGGTATGCTTCAACCGGAAAGAAGGCTTGCCAGCAGACAATGATCCGATGACATGGAAGGTCCCCGGCTTCCTGCATGCAATATGTTAAAGGCGCCTCCCCGCCCAGCCTGGGGCACCTGATCCAAAGTCCTTCACTCGTTTTCGAGCATTGCTCCACTCTTCACCCTTCTCCCTTCGCTTCTCACGGTTTTGGAAAGCCTTCGATTGATTTGAGGGCCCGTTCAATTTCCTCGTCGGTCAGCCTGTGCTGGGTGAGCTTTCCCGAAAGGAAGGCGTCATAGGCGGACAGATCTATTATTCCGTGACCGCTGAAGTTGAAAAGGATCACTTTTTCCTTTCCTTCCTGCTTCGCGCGCTCTGCTTCCTGGACCACGGCGGCTATCACGTGATTGGTCTCCGGCGCCGGGATTACCCCCTCGCACCTCGCCCATTTGACTCCTGCGGTGAAAGTCTCGATCTGGTCATAGGCCCTTGCCTCGACGATGCCCTCCTTTACAAGATGGGAAACTATCGGGGCCATTCCGTGGTACCTCAGCCCGCCGGCGTGGATCGACTCGGGCAAAAAGTCGTGACCAAGCGTGTACATGGGCAGAAGGGGCGTGGTCATGGCCGTATCCCCGAAGTCGTATGCAAACGGACCACGGGTCAGAGTCGGGCAGGATGCGGGCTCGGCTGCAACCACGGACATCTGTTTACCGTGGATTTTGTCGCGCACGAACGGAAGGGCAATCCCGGCAAAATTGCTGCCCCCGCCTGCGCATCCCATTACCACGTCGGGGTATTCGCCTATTTGAGCAAGCTGCTTGTGGGCCTCGAGGCCGATAACGGTCTGATGGAGCAGCACGTGATTCAGAACACTGCCAAGAGAATAACGGGAATCCTTGTTTCCAAGTGCGTCCTCGATGGCTTCGCTTATGGCGATACCGAGGCTCCCCGGAGAGTCGGGATTTTCGGCCAGGATTTTTCGTCCAGCCTGTGTCTTGTCGCTCGGACTCGGTATGCACTCGGTCCCCCAGGTGGCCATCATAAGGCGCCGGTAGGGTTTTTGCTCGTAGCTGATCCTCACCATGAAAACCCTGCACTCCAGGCCGAACATCGCGCATGCCATGCTCAGAGCGCTCCCCCATTGGCCTGCCCCGGTTTCCGTCGACAGCCGCTTTATGCCGAAAGCCTTGTTGTAGTAAGCCTGGGCGATCGCCGTATTGGGCTTGTGAGAGCCGGGCGGACTTGCCCCTTCGTACTTGTAGTAAATCTTTACAGGGGCCCCGAGGAGCTTTTCGAAGTTCCGCGCGCGGATAAGCGGCGTTGGGCGCCATATAAGGTATTTCTCCAGCACGGGTTCCGGGATGTTTATCCAGCGCTCGGTTGCGACTTCCTGCTCGATCAGATTCATGGGAAAAACAGGGGCCAGGTCCTCGGGACCTACCGGTTTGCCCGTTCCGGGATGCAGCGGCGGACTCATCGGCGTGGGCATGTCGGACAGGATATTGTACCATTGCCTCGGAATTTCACTGTCTGCCAGAACGACCTTTGTCTGTTCCATTTCTCGTTTTCCTCCTGCGGCTGTTGAGGGTTGGAAACTTAGCGGCCCAAAAGACAAAAAAGCCGTGGGGCCAGGTCTACAAATCGAACCTGGCCCCACGGCCCTTAATTTATG
>JBELAB010000290.1:0-4472 GCA_049509275.1 Syntrophobacteraceae bacterium
GGACACCCTCAAACCATGAAAAAACTTGTAGCACGCGAAACCGGGGTTGCGTTCGTAACCGGACAATTTACAAATTGTCCGGTTTCACCTCGCCAATCCGCCAATCGCCAACATCCCGGTGCTACGAAAGATATCCAACAATCTGCTTTTCATTGTGTCCATTAACACCGCTGCACGCCTTCATTCATGGTTCCTCACTACGAGTCTCTGGCGCAGAACTTCATAGAGGGCTATAGTTGCGGCGGATGCGGCATTGAGCGAATCCAGGGGGCCGGCGGCCGGAATTTGGACCAGCAGGTCACACTCGCTTCTTACCAATGGACGTATTCCTTTTTGCTCGTTTCCAATCACCAGGCAGAGCGGAACGGTAAAATCCGCCTCATAGGACCTCTTGCTCCCCGTAACTTCGAGGCCCGCAACCCAGTAACCGGCCGATTTGAGCTGTTTGAGCGCCCTGGCCACATTGGTAACCCGCGCTACGGGGACATAAGCTGTGGCTCCAGCCGCAATTTTGATCACGATGGCGCTCACACGCGCCGATCGGTCCTTGGGGACTATTACCCCCTTTGCACCCAGAAAGCAGGCGCTCCTGAGCATTGCCCCAAGGTTCTGCGGGTCCTGTATGCTGTCCAGGACAAGAAGCGGTTCCCGGTCGGCAAGAGGTTTTTCCAGCAGGGTCTCAAGTTCAGTGTAGGGGAACTCCGATATCCTGAGGACGACTCCCTGGTGGTGCGGGTGGCCCGCCAGTTGCGTTATGCGCTCGCGGATGCTCCGGGTCACGGGTATCCCTCGTTTTAATGCAAGCTCCTCGATCTCCCGGCCTCTTGAATCGCTTCGGGAAAGCACAAGCTCGCCTGCGGCAATTTTGTCCGTGCACAGGGCTTCCCTTACGGGATTTGCTCCTGAAATCCAGATTTCGCGTTCGGAGGAATGATTCTTTTTCATGAAAGAAGGCATCCCGCGCCCGCCCCGCCTCGCGGAGCGTCTGGAATGAGCGGTCGCCTTCCGCGCTCTGCGATGTGAAGCTGTTTAAGTGATATATGTAAGTCTATCGTGCGAGGTTAAGCATTGGGATTTGAAAACGACATCAGAAAGTCCTTTAGCCCCGCTGCCCGGGTTGCCCGGCTGGATCGTCCCGCCCGCAGGATTGCCTTCAGGTCCTCGGTCGCCTCCTGCAAGTTGTCATTTATGATGATGTAGTCATACCACGGCGATTCCAGAAGCTCGAGCCGGGCGGCAGCAACCCGGACGGCGAGCTGTTCCCCGGTCTCGGTTGCCCGATTGCGGAGCCGCTCTTCGAGCACATGCATCGAAGGAGGCAGAATGAAAATGGTTTGCGCGGCCGGATAGGCGCAATGGACAAGGCGAGCCCCCTGGACATCTATGTCCAGGAGCACATCGTCTCCGGCTTTAAGCCATTTTTCGACAATGCGCCGGTCTGTTCCGTAGAGATGGCCGTGGACCTCAGCCCACTCAAGGAAGCGCCCCGAGCTTATTCCGTGAAGAAATTCCTCCATGGACAGGAAATGATAATCTTTCCCGGGAACTTCCCCGGAGCGGATCGGGCGTGTGGTGGAGGAAACGGAAAACTTCAGCTTTGGCCGGGATGCAATTACTCTCCGGATGATAGTGGATTTTCCGACTCCGGAAGGGGCCGATACAATGAAGAGTTGCCCGGTAGTGGCTGGAGGGGGCATAGACCTGTCCCAGGGTATCGGGATTCTAGAGCTGCTTTACCAGGTTGGCTTCTTTGGAGTTTCCGTCCAGAAGAAGCCTTTGGGCAATGGTTTCGGCCTGAACGCCGGACAGGATTACGTGGTCGCTGTCGGTAACAATTATTGAGCGGGTGCGGCGGCCCATGGTCGCGTCTATCAATTTGTTTCCCTGCCTTGCGTCTTCTTTGAGCCTTTTCATGGGGGCGGACGCAGGCGATACGATAGCTACGACGCGATTAGCGATCACTGTGTTGCCAAAACCGATGTTGAGCAGTTTCACTTCCATGTTTTCTCCTGAGGCCGGTTGGAGTCGAACAGGCCATTGGATTCTCATAAAACGCGATGGAAAATGCAAGAGAATTCCTGCCAGCCGTTCAGGTTTTCTGAATTCGGGAATAATCATGACCCCTTGGCGAAAAAAGCAAAATTTGATCGGCTCGCAATGTGTTATCTCCATGCCGAAAGCAGCTTTTTGCGTTCTGCATGGCTGCGCGCACGGTCGCCGCTCGTATCATGTCAGGCGTATTTTTTTCGAGCAGGGTATTATATAAGTCAAAGTTCCGACTTATTTTGATTGGCAGGTTGAGCGGTGTATTTGTGTATGTTCTTCTTCAAGTGGGGCCTTAATCCGGAAAATAAAATGCTGAGCAAACTAAATGAGTTTTCTCCTGTTATCGTGGCTGGTTGCCGTACACCTTTCCAGCGTTCGGGAACCGATTTCAAAGATCTTCTCACCTACGATCTGGCGCGCATGGCCCTCAAGGGTGTTATCGACAAAGCGAACCTGCCGGCCAGTGAAATCGAGCATGTCGTTTTCGGATGCGTGCTGAACGAACCGGCAACGAGCAACGTCGCACGCGAGGCACTGATTGGAGCGAACCTGCCGCTTGAGATTCCCGCCCATACCGTTGCCATGGCCTGCATATCAGGTTCTCAGGCGATTTCGCAGGCCGCCGGACTCATCGGGAGCGGTCAGGCCGATACGGCCATAGCCGGGGGAACGGAGAGCCTCAGCAATATACCCTTTCTGTTCAAGCGCCCCATGAGGCACAAACTGATGGAGATGCGCAGCCTCAAAAAACCGGTCGACTGGATCAAATGGGCCTGCGGGCTTCGGCTCGGCCACTTTCTGCCGGAGGTGCCGAAGGTTGCGGAGTTTTCAAACTCGTTGAGCATGGGCCAGAGCTGTGACAGGATCTCGGCCCGCTGGGGCGTCAGCCGGGAGGAGCAGGACCGGTATGCCTTGAGATCTCATCACCTGGCCTCTGAGGCGGCACGCAACGGACTTTTTTCGGATGAAATCCTGCCGGTGCTTGTCCCGCCTCGGTTCAAGAGCATCGAAGATGACAATGGAATCAGGGGCGACACCACATTGGAAAGGCTGGCGAGGCTTCCGGCAGCCTTTTATTTCCCTTTTGGGACGGCAACCGCCGGGAATTCCTCTTTTCTCAGCGATGGTGCAGCGGCGGTCCTGCTCATGTCTTACGGAAAGGCGAAAAGCCTCGGGTACAAGCCTGTGGCGAGAATTGCCGGATTGTGTTTCAGCGGGTGCGATCCGGACGAGGAGCTTCTGCTGGGTCCGGCTTATGCGGTCCCGAAGCTGCTCCAAAAAACCGGCGCCGCGCTTTCGTCGATCGATGTTTTCGAATTCCATGAAGCCTTTGCAGGGCAGGTTCTTGCGAACTTGAACGCTCTCGACAGCGACGCGTTTGCGCGCGAAAAGCTCGGCCTCCCCTCAAAAGTCGGCGAGGTAAACATGGACCGGTTGAATATGAGAGGAGGCTCTCTTTCCATCGGCCACCCGTTTGGCGCTACGGGCATCCGCCTTCTCATAAGCTGTTGCGACAGGCTGAGGCGCGAAAGCGGCAGCCTGGGCATTATCGCAAGCTGCGCGGCCGGGGGCCTCGGTCATGCAATGCTGATAGAGCGCTTGAACTGAAACCGGATGCCGAAACCGGATGCCGGATGGCCGGTTTTTTATCCGGTGTCCAAAGACCGGTATACAGAACAAGACGGAGATGACCCATGGATTTTGTGAGACTCGAAAAGCATGAAGACGGCATCCTGTTCGCTTTTATCGATAATCCACACGAGCGGACAAACACGCTGAGCGAACCTGTCATCTCGGAGCTCGAAAACGTGCTGGACGAAGTGGGGACAGACCATTTCGCAAAAGCCCTCATCTTCATCAGCGCCAAGGAAGACAATTTCATTGTGGGGGCTGATATCCCGGATTTCGACAAGATTAGCGAACCGGGGCCTGCGAGGGAAATCCTCACCCGCGCACATACCCTTTTCAACCGCATCGCCAACCTGCACTATCCATCGATCGCGGCAATAAACGGACCTTGTCTGGGCGGCGGGATGGAGCTTGCGCTTGCCTGTCATTTCAGGATTGCGACCGACTCCCGTAAAACGGTCCTGGGCCTGCCGGAAGTAACGCTCGGGGTTGTGCCGGCGGCAGGGGGGACACAGCGCCTGACCCGCACAGCGGGAATCAGAAGAGCGCTGCCGCTTATGCTGACCGGAAAAATGCTGAGCGCCGAGGAGGCAAGAACTCTGCGCATAGTCAATATTGTGGTCTACCCGGGGGACCTGCCAAATACGGCAAAAAGGTGCGTACCGTTTCTCAGGAAGAAATTCCCGAGGCAAGTTTCCCATCGGGCGTTGTTTTCACTTGACTGGGTGCTCGGGACTATTCCGCCGGCCCGAAAAATCTATTTTCATGCTGCGCGCAGGCGGGTTGCAAGACAGAGC
>JBELAB010000291.1:0-4470 GCA_049509275.1 Syntrophobacteraceae bacterium
AGGAAACGCTGGGGGGCAGCCTCGCTTTTCAAAGAGCTGGACATTTCACCAAGTTTGGACCAGGAAAGAGTTCTTCCTCAACTTTTCGAGATTTTCAAAAAGAATCTGGAGGCATTCGTGGAACCGGAAGACATCATAGATCAACAGGGACCCCAGACAGTGTTGCCCCAACCCTTAACGGACCCGGCGCCCCCGCAGACAAAGAGTCTCAAAGAGCGCATGGATGAGGCTCGAATCGACCCCGATATACCGCAAGCAGTGACCGAGCTGATTGAAAAGAATAAGATGAATGCGGCCGGGCAAAGCGGAGCAAAGTACACGGAACTGATTGAAACCCTGCTTGCAATTCCCTGGGGGAAAATAAAAAAAATCCGGGTATCTCCGGACGAATTTGAAGATGGACTTAACCGCTCGCATTACGGTCTGAAAACACCAAAGGAAATAATATCGGACTTTTTTGCGAACCTGATCTGGCGATATCAGCATTTCAAAGAATCTGAGAAAAAGGGCTGGCACAGGACCGGGAGCGCCCTTCTCTTTGTGGGTCCCCCGGGAGTGGGCAAGACTTCTCTGGCGATTTCCATCGCCCGCAATCTCGGCATTCCTTACCACAAGATTTCACTGGGCGGCATGAAGGACGAGGCAGACATCCGGGGCTACGGGTTTACCTATGAGGGATCAAAACCTGGCTTCATTGTTCAGGGCCTGATAAAGATGGGCGCGATGAACGGGATTTTCATAATGGACGAGGCGGACAAAACGGAAAAGTTCGCAATCGCCACCCTGTTGGAGATACTCGACCCGGAGCAGAACCACCTTTTCCATGACAAGTACACTCAGAGCACCATCGATATAGACCTTTCGAACTGCCATTTCATACTGACTGCCAACACAGCCGATACGGTCCCTGCGGCGATTCTCGACCGCTGTGAGGTCATTTTTCTGGACAGGTACAGCGTGGACGAAAAAATCGCCATTGCCAGGGAGTTCCTGGTCGAGCGCATTCGGCAACGCTACATGATCGGACAGGATGAAATCCTCTTCGACCCCGAGGAGGAGAGCGAGATCCTGAGGCGCCTTATCCGCGATTACACCTCGGAAGCGGGTGTGCGCGACCTCGAACGTATCATGCGCACACTTTTTCTGCGCACCCAGCGAAAAGAGATCATGGCCAAGGGTAAAAGCTCGGTAAAACTTGACCTTGCCAGGATACACAAATACCTCAATGTGCCGAATCGCCAGCGCCTTATTAACGAAGATGACCGCATCGGCGAGATGATGGCTCTTGGGGTCAACATGGAGATGGGAGTCGGCGCCCTGATCCCGATTCAGGCAACCCCGGTGCGGACCGGTCTTGATAGAAAAAATGGGTCTCAATCCTACCTGAGTATGGTCCATACCACCGGAAATATCGAGCGCGTGATGGACGAGAGCCGAAAGGTCGCATCGACTGCCATCCTCCACCTCGCAGAAGAACTGGGCATAGATGCAGCGGACATGTCAACTCCGGTGCACCTGCACTTTATGGGCGGCTCGACCAAAAAGGACGGGCCTTCAGCCGGGGCTGCGATCGCCCTTGCACTGGCTTCGATTTTCGGGAAGCGAAAAATCCGGCGCGACGTTGCAGCAACGGGTGAAATCGATACCCAGGGCAGGATTACGGGCATAGGAGGGATGGGAGTTAAACTGGAGACAGCCTATGCAGCGGGCTGCAAGACCCTTATTTTCCCGAGGGAGAACCTGACCGGGACCGAAGGCATAGACAGACTCCCTGACGCCCTGAAGCGCGAACTCCAAATCTTGACTTACGACCAGTGGAAAGGCAGCCACGAACCCTTCGATTACTCTCGGCACGTGCTCCAGGCGGTCGCAGTTGACGATATTGTCCAAGCCTCTCATGTGGCTTTTATCGAACAGGAAGAAATTGATTCGCTGGACCGTCTTTTTGAGGAGCACGCGCAAGAAGCGCTGGCTGAGGTTGCCTTCGCAGGTTTCAAGGAACTGCGGGCAGTCTACCTGGATAACCCCCAAGAGAGCGGCCCGGGACTGAGTGGCGCCGATCTCAGCTCAAAAGGTCACGGATGCATTATCCTGGTCCGAAATGATTTAAGAGAAGAAATTTTGAGCACTCTGGGCGAACTGCCCGCTAAAAGCGTTATAAGGGAATTTGACCCGAGCACAGAGCGCATCGCAGACGTGCTGAGGGAAATAAAAACAGCCTACGGGGACTATTCCTCGCCGCCGCTAAGGATATCGCTGATAGCTCCTCTGCCCTTTCTGAGAAAAGAGGCAACCCGTCTCGAAGACCTTGAACGGGATGCGGCTTTCGCGGGCCTTCGGATTTTCGCCAACTGCTGCACGGCGGAAAATGTGCCTGTCCGGGACTGCCTCACTGTACTCGCCAGGTCTTTTTCCTTCCTGGTGAAGCTTAGCGGTGAATTGCTGGAAAGTTGTCCCTTTCTGGCCAAGAAGGAAGGCATCTATTATGCGCCAACGGTCGCATTCATTCCGGAGAAATACCGGCTCGACGGGCGCCGGGCCGAAGAAATCCTCGACCGCTGCATTTCGAAGTGGCTCACCATAGTTGAGCAAAGCAAGCAAGAACCGGAGGCCCCTGCGGCCCAGCCTTGCATGAAACTATAATAAAGGAGACCAGGTGAAATGAACGAAACCATTAAAACTCTTCTTGAGAGAAGAAGCATTCGTAAATTCAAGCCCGGGCAGATCAAGGAAGAGGAATTGAACGCCATTCTTGATGCCGGAATGTACGCTCCCAGCGGTGCAAACCAGCAATCAGCCCTTTTTGTCGTTATTCAGGATAAGGAAACCTTAAAAAAGGTATCAGCTATGAATGCGGCTGTGCTGGGAACGGATATCGATCCTTATTACGGCGCACCGACCGTTATTCTCGTTTTTGCAGACAAGAGCAAGATCGCACCCGTCGAGGACGCCAGTCTTGCACTTGGCAATATGTTTAATGCGGCTGCGTCTCTGGGCATCGGGTCCTGCTGGGTTCACCGCACAAGGCAGATGTTTGAAACCGATGAGGGCAAGGATTTATTGAGGAAGTGGGGTATTACCGGAGATTATATAGGCGTGGGTTCCTGCATTCTAGGATATCCCGGCTCCAAGAATCCAAAAGCATTCCCAAGAAAAGACAATTTCGTAATTCGGGTCTGATCCGTTAATTCGGCCTCCGGGGCGGTGGGACCGCCGGCCGATATCTCGACGCTCCGCGAGATGCCACCCTGGGAGGGAGGACGTACGGTAAAAGACGGCCAACTTCCGGCCGCATTTGACAAGGCATATCTTAGGACGGAAAAATCCGATTACTTTGAATCCCTCAAGCTGTTTGAAGAAATGTGGAAGGAAGGCATTCAACTTGAAGTGCTTCCACTGAAAGATCCCCTCAGGGTATCGAAGTGGATATAAGGATCGCCAAGATATTAAACCATATTGGAATCGGGCCAATTTATTAGGGTCTTTGAAGATATTTTGAAGGCGGCAGGATAAGTCTGCGTCAATGCAGCAGCCCGGCCGGTGAGGCTCCGCAAGGAGCGCGCCTCCACAGCCTGCCGGGGTGCAGTCGCCCGCTGCCTGGTGTCCATCCGGAAACCCGGACGGACACTGCCTCAAGACCGGCATTCCCAAGCTCCTAAGCCATTATGGAAATGGACGAAATCTCCCGGCCTCTTCCTTAGCGGCTTTTTGCTTATTATGAGCGGGTCATTTCTCTTGTTTCCCGGCTATTGTTTATTGTTCCCCCTGAAAATAAAAGTTTTTCTTCAGACTGTTTCGCAGTTCCCCTCTTAAATCGGGATGGGCGACGCTGATCAAAGCCTCGGCGCGCTGCCTTCTCGACTTGTATCTCAGGTCGGCAATCCCGTACTCGGTCACGACGTAATGCGCGTATGTCCTTGGAACAGTAATGGGCGTACCTAATGGCAGCTCGGGAACGATAGATGAAGCGAAAGTCCCGTCCTTTAACTTTTTCGATGAATATATCAAGGTGATTCCCTTGCCTCCCTTGGAACGATACGCTCCGATCATAAAATCCAGTTGCCCTCCCGAACCGCTGATCATTCTGTGCCCGATCCCTTCAGAGGCGATCTGGCCGCTGAGATCCACCATCAGCGCCATATTCATAGCTACCATGTTCGGGTGCTCTGCAATAAAAGCGGGATTATTTGTATAAGTGCCGGGATACATTTGACATGAAGGATTTTCATGAACGTAATCATACATGCTCTGGTCGCCGATACAGAAAGTGGCCACGGTTACCCCCTGATGAACCAGGGGCTTCCTCATGTTAGTTACAATTCCATGTTCCACTAACTGGGGAAGTCCCATGGGGAACATCTCCGTGTGTATGCCAAGGTCATGCTTTCCTTCGAGACCGGCTATAACCGCCTCCGGGATAGCCCCGATACCCATCTGAAGGGTATCGCCGTCATTGATCAGCTCCAGTAC
>JBELAB010000292.1:0-4441 GCA_049509275.1 Syntrophobacteraceae bacterium
CTGTTTGTTCTCTTTCGAACGTTTGTTCAGGATAATGCAGATCTCCGGTATGCCGCCTTCCTCGGGAAAAAGCCAGCCAAGCAGGAGCAATACGCTTGATGTACGCACGCCGTAACGGCAATCCTCGTTTTGGAAAAGGGTCTCAATGCCGCAGCGCTTTGAGAGCATGCCGATCACACGCTCCCGCAAAGCGGCGGCATCGAATACCAGGTTCAAGTCGGCCGGCGGGCTGTTCATGTCGGAAAACCTTCCAGCTTTTTCTCTATGCGTTTGCCCGAGATCGGAAACAGGGTCTTTATTTCGGGAGCAAACAGGCTGATGTTGAATTCTTCGATCATTTGGCCAACATCCTCTATAAAATCAAGCCCCTCTTGCGTCGGCCTGGAAAGAATCCGCTCTCTGATCTCATCGAATTCAGCCTTGTATACACCTAACTGAGCTTCTTTGGCACGGTCCTTTTCCGGGGAGACATAGGCCCGCTCCGCCCTAATGCCAAGCCCCCTGAGGCAGCGCGGCAAAAGTCTCATTCGGCGATCTGAAAAGCGAGACAGAAAATCGGGCGGAATAAGTGTTTCAAGCTCTGCGCCGATCACGGCCAGCCGGTCGATGACAGCCCGGTTTGCGCCCGCCATGCGCATAAACCGATCGAGTACAGCGCGCGTATCATGCCTCTGCCGCACCGCTTCGAGAACAGGTGTGCGAATTTCATTGCCGAGAATTCCCATACGGCCTTTTAGTCTTTCAACATTTTCCAGAAAACCGTCCCTGTTGGGATGCTGCGCTGAATCCAATCCGAACAGGCCGCGTAGAATATAATCATAGAGATCGGAAGAAGCCTCCTTTATGCCGCCCATGAAAAAAAGTTTCGATGCGAATGTATCCGGAAAGGCCCAATCTTTTCTGAACTCTTTGAGTTCGGCGGCGAATGTTTGTTTATAAAGACGAATAAGTCCTGCGCGGGTCGATTCCCTTGCGCTGCCAGGCTCAGCGAAGAGACGGACGGCAACCTTTTTTTGCTCGTCAGCCAAGCCCGGATAGGCAAGTCGCCGAATCCCCAATGCATCCGTTCCAATTTCTATGCTCTGCGGCAGGTCCCCGAAACCGGAGCCTGCGAGTTCGTCTCGTTCCCAGTTTTCTCTGGCCTCATTCCACAGTTCGTCCTCGTGCTTTTCAATGGCAAACGGCCGAAGGGTTTCGATGTTACGTCCCGAGGCCAGAACGTTTCTCTGAGGTCCAAGCACTTCAAAGCGCATCCTGAGGTGATCGGGCAACTGCTCCGTGTCCCACTGTTCGGGTGTAATCCGGATTCCCGTGAGATTGAACACCGCCTCGCTAAGCCGGCGGTAAAAGTCTCCGTGTCCGAAAACAAGCTCTTGCAATATGCGCCGGGCGGTTTCGTTTACCGGCGCCAGATACCTGCGAATGCCTTTGGGAAGACCCTTAAGCAGCACCGTCACTTTTTCCGGGAGCATACCGGGAACAAGCCACTCGAAGGGTTCGGCAGACAGGACCGGTAGCGTATGGACCGGCACCGTGAGCGTGAGGCCGTCGTCCTCTTCGCCGGGTCGGAACGTGTATCGAACAGGAAGTTCGGTCCCTTTTGTCCTTAGCGTATCGGGGAATTGCTCAATCACGTCGAAATCAGGTTCGGTTCGAAGGAGATCTTCCTTCTTCATTTTCAAAAAATCGTCTCCTCCCCTGCCTTTGATGAGCATGTCGAAGGACCTGATATCTGCGATTTGGGGAATGCGCGCATCATAGAATCCAAAGAAGGCTTCGGCGTCGACAAGGAGGTCCCTGCGGCGGGACTTGCTTTCGAGTTGCTCAATTTCTGAGAGCAGGGCCTGGTTGTGGTCTAGAAAGCCGTATCTGCCGGGAAGGTCTGCTTCGATGAGTGCTGAACGGATGAAAATTTCGCGCGCTTCCGCAAGATTTATGCGTGCGAAGTTGACTTTGCGTCGGTCCACTACGGTGAGGCCGTAGACAGTGGCCTTTTCGAAAGCCACGACCTGGCCGCGTTTTTTCTCCCAGTGCGGTTCCGACCAACTGTATTTGCACACGTGCCGCCCGATCTCTTCTATCCAAACGGCGTCAATGTTCGCCGCCGTGCGCGCAAAAAGCCGGGAGGTCTGTACCAGCTCGGATGCGACGATCCATTGGCCGCCCTTGTTGAAAATGTTTGATCCTGGAAATACCATGGCCTGCCGGCCTCTTGCGGCGGAGTAGATGTTTTTCTCCTTGCGTAAAGCCACTTGGCTGAGATAGCCGCTCAGAATCGAGCGGTGGATGGCGTCATAGCTCGCCGGGGTAGGATTTTCGATAAAATCGCCGAGTTCGTTGAGAATGGAGCGAAGTTGCTCAAAAATATCCCGCCACTCACGGACCCGCCGAAAAGAGAGAAAATGCTCGCGGCAAAACTTTCGAACCTGGCTGGAAGTTCTGCGGGGGGACCGTTTTCCATCTATCCGCCCGGGAGCGGCATTACCGCTAAGGCTCACGCCGCCATCCGGGGATATGGTGGTGTTCCGGCCGACCGCTTCCGGCAGGATTTCGGGTGTGAGCGCTTCCTGCCGGCAGCCCTGCCAGATTTTTAAAAGAGACACAAAATCGGAGCGCGGGTCTCGAAAAACAGCCTGTGCATGCTCGGCCGCTGCTTCCTGATCGAGGGGCCTCTCGCGCGGGTCCTGGATACTCAGAGCAGCACCGATAATCATCAGTTCCCCGAGTGCGTTTTCCCGCCTTGCCTCGATCAGCATCCTGGAGATACGCGGATCGACCGGCAGCCGGGCCATCATTTTGCCTATAGGGGTAAGCCTGTGGTGGTCGTCAACTGCGCCGAGTTCGCGCAGAACTGCGAAGCCGTCTTTGATCGCGGCGGGAGAGGGCGGGTCCAGGAAGGGGAAATCCTGTATTCTGCCCAGCTTTAGATAGAGCATTCGCAGTATTACGTCCGCAAGGTTGGACCTCTGGATTTCCGGTGGCGTATACAGGGGCCGCTCAAGGTATTCTCTTTCGGAATAGAGCCTCACGCAGATGCCCGCCCTCACGCGGCCGCATCGCCCTTTCCTCTGGTCGGCGCTCGCCCTGGAGATTGGCGCCACCGGAAGGCTGCGAGTCTTTGACCGTGCGTTGTACCAGGCTGTTCTGGCCAGTCCTGTATCGATTACGTACTTTATTCGAGGAATCGTGATGGAAGTCTCCGCGACGTTTGTGGCGACGACAATCTTGTCCTCGGAAATCGGGGCGAAAATCTTTTGCTGGTCGGATGCCGCCATTCTACCGAAAAGAGGCATGACAGAGGTGTTCGCATAGCGTTGATCTTCGAGGCGTTGGACCGTTTCCATGATGTCGCTCTCGGTCGGCATGAATATAAGAATATCGCCTCTTTTGCCGGGGCTGAGTTTGAACAGGTCAGCCGCTGCAACCGCCTGATCTATGTAGTTTACATCCCCGGCTTCGTCATCATCAGTCTGAGCGGCGGGCCGGTACCACACTTCAACCGGCCAGGTCCTTCCGGAAACTTCGATGATGGGCGCCCCGCCGAATGCGCTGGAGAATTTTTGCGGATCGATCGTGGCCGACGTAATGATCACCTTAAGGTCGTGTCTTTTAGGCAGCGTCTGTTTGAGAATGCCGATGAGAAAATCTATATTGAGGGTGCGTTCGTGCGCTTCATCCACGATGATCGTGTCATAGGAGCTGAAATTTCTGTCATTTTGCGCTTCAGCGAGCAAAATGCCGTCCGTCATGAATTTTATTCTGGTCGTGCGGGCGGTGCGATCCTGGAAACGTATTTTGTATCCGACGAGGCCGGGTCCGTTCTGTTCGATTTCTTCAGACACGCGTGCGGCAAGGGTGATCGCCGCGATTCGGCGAGGCTGGGTGCTGCCGATCAGGCCGGACCTGCCTCTTCCCGCCTCCAGGCAGAACTTGGGAATCTGCGTGCTCTTGCCCGACCCCGTCTCACCCGTAATTACCAGGACCTGGTGTTCGCGGATAGCGCTGACGATCTTTTCCCGCCATTCGGTAATAGGCAGTTCGGCAGGGTAGGAAGGCACAAACACTTGCGGAATAGCGGCAGTGTCGAAATATTTTCTTTTGGACGGGGAAGCAGCCATCGAATTTGAGTCTAACCACTCCATTTTGATTGAGTCAATATTTTATATTCTATTATAATCGCCACAAAGAATCCCGGTTCATTTTCCGCCGGTTATGGAAGGACGTGAATGATTGGATTAAAAGCCAGGGTGCAGGAAGCCGCCGATTCGATAAGACTACGCCTGACGAGCGAACCGGCAGTGGGGTTAATCCTTGGAACGGGCCTCGGCGGCATTGTGGACGAGATCGATAAGGCTGTCGTGACGCCTTACCGGGAGATACCCCATCATCCGGTTTGTACCGCCCCGGGTCATCAGGGACGGCTGGTATGCGGCAGGTGGGC
>JBELAB010000293.1:0-4434 GCA_049509275.1 Syntrophobacteraceae bacterium
CGTTACTTCGCGGTCGCCGATTTTCTTCCCAAGATATTCCGGCGTTCTTCCCACCATCATGCCTGCTACGAAGATCCCGATTATGATGAAGGTCAGCATGTTTATCATTCCCACGCCTTTGCCGCCGTACACGCAGTTCAGCCACATTCCGGCCATGGGCGAAAGTCCTGCCATCGGGTTCAGGCTGTCCTCCTCAGCGTTTACGGCGCCGCATGTAACGTCGGTGGTCAGGGCGTCAAAAGTTGCCCCGGCCGATGTCCCGAAACGCATTTCCTTGCCTTCGAGATTGCCCAGATGCTGCTCGACGGGCAAACTCGGAACTGCCGGCAGAGTCATTGTAAGTTTTCCACCAGGAGATGCCGCATTGGGGACTTCGAACTTTTGTTCCACAGATTGTCCGGTTAGTCCCGGATTAGGGTTGAGAGTATCGAAATAGATCGACCAGACGACCGTGCCGGCCATCATGACCATCATGACGGAGAAAACCACAAGGGAGTGCTTGAACCTGCTCAGCATTCGGCCAAACATCAACACCAGACCAAACGGGAACATCATCATGCCATAAGTATTAAAAAAATTTGACAGTCCGGTGGGATTTTCGAACGGGTGGGCAGAGTTCATGCCGTAGAACCCGCCCCCGTTGGTGCCCAGCATTTTCATAGATTCCCAGGCCGCGACAGGCCCAACGATAATAGTCTGCGGTTTCGCCTCGCCCGTGTCGGTCGCGCCCATCGCCCCCGCTTCAACCGTCGTGACATCGTGCGAGGTTTCGAAGGTCATCGGGCTGCCCTGGGTTATGAAAATGAGGCCGAATATGAGCGCGGCAGGCACGAACATGTAGACCACAACCCGCCACATATCGACGAAGAAATTGCCGACCTTTGATTGGCCCCGCAGGGCGCGGATGATGGCAACCAGCGCGCACAGGCCTACAGCCGCCGAGAAAAAAAGATTAAAAATCCCGAAAAAAACCTGGGTGAAGTTCGACAGGTGCTGCTCCCCCGAATAATGCTGGAGGTTGGTGTTCGTAATAAATGATGCGACGGTGTTAAAAATGGTGCTCGGGGCAATCATCGTAAGCCCTCTTGGGTTTAACGGCGTATAGGGCTGGACCGCCAGAACCAGGAAGGTGTACACGAACATCAGGGCATTGAACACGAGCAGCGCGAATAGATACTGTTTCCAGTTTTGTTCACCGCTGTCCAGTCGCTGTTCGAACCAGCGGAAAACCGCCCAGGGGCGGTATTTTCCGTCCATGATCCACGCCATGTAACGACTCAACGGGAAAGCAATGACAGTGGCCGTTGCAAGAAGCGCAAATGGAAGTAACCATATTTGAATAAACGTCATTTGTTTTTCCTCTCAATATCAGTAAATCGTCGGGGCTTGCCTAGAACCATTCCGGCCGTATCATGGCAACAGTCAGATAAACAAAAAGAAAAACTGCAACACCCGCTGTAATGTAAATCATCGATTGAACTCCTTTGCCCCTAAATTTTTTCGCAAGCTTTCGCGAACAAAATACAAAGCACCATCACCCCTATGCCCAGGAAAAACATTCCAGGCAGCCATGTTGCCGGATTTTGCGGATCCATCTGTTATTCCTCCTTTCGAAAAAAATTCTTAAATCGTATCCTGGTGTCTTTCCCATCTATTTGCTCGGCCAGTGCGGCCCTATCGGTCATGAGTCCTTCATCTGGTTGGAAACCCCGCCGGCAGCAGCAAGTGTAAAACTAAATTTGGTGCCTTCCCCGGGTGTGCTGGCCACCTCTACCCTGCTGCCGTGGGCCTCTACGATCTCCTTTACGATAGCCAGTCCCAGTCCGGTGTTGCTCGGCTGCCCGCCGCGGCCGGGCACCCTGAAAAACTTTTCAAAAATATGCGGCAGGGACTCCTTAGGTATTCCCGAGCCGGTATCCTCAACGGAAAAAAGCACTGTACCGTTATGCAAGCGCGCCGATGCCTTCACCTCTCCCCCCGGAGGGGTAAACTTCAAACCATTGCTAAGAAGGTTGGTAAAAACAATCTCCAGCCTCAACCTGTCGGCAAGGACCCGGGGTATATCTCCGGGCAGGTCGACCAAGAGGGAAACCCCCCGATCCACGTATGAAGGCCTCATCTCCTCGACAACATTGAGAAGGACCTGCTCGGGGCTCACCGGAACAAGCTCTAAAGTGGACCCTCCCGACTCCAGTTGACCGATATCCAGCAGGTTCTCGATGATACGGTAGAGCCGGTCGCTGTCATCTCGAGCGGCAATGACAAGTTCGGCCTGTTTTGGAGTAAGCGGACCGAGTTTTTCATTCAAAAGCGCATGCGCCGCAAGTCTAATGGAAGTCAGAGGGGTCTTCAGTTCATGTGAAACAGTCGAAATAAGACCGCTTTTAACTTCATCAAGCTTGCGCAGCCTGGTCACATCCGAGAGAATGAGCGTCACGCCGATGAGCCGTCTTGCCTCGTCCATTATCGGGACCGCCTCCGGCAAGAAGAAATGTTCCTCTCCATCCATGAAAACCTGGATAGCCCAATCATAGGTTTTCAGCCGGATGGGACGCATCTCGATCCTTGCACGTTCGAAAAGTTCGCCTAACTTGTCATTTTCGACCGACTCAATGGTCGTTCCTGCCTTAAGTGGAAACAGGCGCTGGGCAGTATCGTTTGAAAGCTCAATGACGCCCTCCGGATTGCAGATAATGACGGCGTCGGAAAGAGAGTTAAGCGCCGACAGGGTCGCCTTCTGGGTGCGAATCAGCCGCGCGCGGTTCGTTCGTCTGAATTCTCGCAGGCTCCTCGCCATATCGTTGAAAGCGGAAGACAGTTGGCCGATTTCATCTCCCGACCTGGCCTTTACGACAAGATCGAGGTTTCCCTGCTGAATCTCTTTTACAGAACGGGTGAGGTAGGATATCGGCCTTAGTATGGACGGTCCTATAATGATAACGAAGATCAGTGCCAACACTGTTCCAGCCAACACCAGCGCGATTACGTCGCGATTTGTTTCTGACGCCTGCTGTCGCACCTGGCCGTCGGCGGAGATCATATTGTTCAAGTTGATATCAATTATATGCTGTGCAGCATTGAGGACCGCGTCTGACTGCGGCAGCAGTATGGTCCTGTAAAAATCCCGGCGAGCAGCGCCGCTCTCCTGCATTTGAACAAAAGTTTCCAGTTCGCTCGTGTAAGTCTTCCAGGATTCTGCCAGCTTGTTCGTTAGTTCCTGTTCGCCAGGCAGAGTGACATTGCCCTGCTGGAATTTCAGGCTTTGTGAAAACCTCAGAACGGCAGAGTCAATAATCGTTTTGTCAGCACTGCTTTCGTAAAGAAGCGGCTCAACTCCACGCTCAATTTCCAGGATTGCCTGCTTCATCGCCAGCCCCGCGGCCACACTGTCGTAGTTTTCCCTGAATATCCGCTCGAGAGCCTTGCTTGACTGCGCGATGGTCCGGATGCTTATGAGGCCCACCACCAAAAGAATAAGAAGTGGACCGCAGGAAGCCAGGATCAGTTTTGTTTTTAGACTCACGCCCCTTTATCCTTCTTCTAAGTTCTAAAGGCAAATCACATGCCAACGGAAAAATAAAACTAAATTATGCAATTTCAAGAGTTTAGCTAAAAATTACCGGGTGGGACAACCTGGAAGCTTTCAAATTGAAGGATGAGTTCGTTTAGTACATTTCAAAATGAAATGCCAAATTTATAACCCATATTTCTTTCGTTTTCGCCAAAAAGTCACGGAATCCATTCCCAAAATCCGGCATGCTTCTTCAATGGATCTACTCGAAGCCATTACGCGCCGGATGTGCGTTATTTCAAGCTCTTCCATGGTTACCAGGCCGCCGGGGCCGGGCACGCGCTCCAACGGCTTGAGCTTGAGCGGAAAGTGGTGAATTCCGACTCTATCGTCACTACACAACAGGACTGCACGTTCGATCGCGTTTCGGAGTTCTCTCACATTGCCGGGCCATTCGTAATTCTCGAGGGCTTCAGAGGCTTCCTCGGCAAATCCCAGTACCCGCCGATGGTTCTGCCTGGCAAAAAAGGCCAGAAGGGCTTCGGCCATCGGGACAATGTCCTCCCGGCGCTCTCTAAGCGCAGGAACCACAATCTCGACGACATCAAGCCTGTAGAAAAGGTCCTCACGAAACCGCCCCGTCTTTACCGCCGATTCAAGATCGATATTGGTGGCCGCCAGGACCCTGACATTGGCCTTTCTTGTTTCCAAATCCCCCAGACGTTCGTAAACTTTTTCCTGGAGTACCCGCAACAATTTGGCCTGGATGGACAGTGGCAAATCACCGATTTCATCCAAAAAAAGCGTCCCCCCGTCGCAGGCCGCAATGCGTCCGGAATAATCGCGCAAAGCACCGGTAAAGGACCCTTTTGCATGCCCGAAAAGCTCGCTTTCAAGCAGTTCGGCAGAGAGTGAAGGACACG
>JBELAB010000294.1:0-4382 GCA_049509275.1 Syntrophobacteraceae bacterium
CTTCCGTCTTCCGCCTTCCGTCTTCCGCCTTCCGTCTTCCGCCTTCCGTCTTCCGCCTTCCGCCCAGCTGCAAGCACGAAAATTCAGAGTTTTTTGACCTAAGTCAAGGACTCTTTTTGGTGCAGGGATTAATTTATCTTTTAAACCGAGGACGCTAGTTACAATAAATTAACTCTAAAAGGAATTTTATCAGGAGGCAAATGATGTTTTGTTACCAGTGCGAACAAACGGCAAAGGGCCAGGGGTGCGATAAAATCGGGGTTTGCGGCAAACAGCCCGAAGTTGCCGAGCTTCAGGACCTGCTGGTTTATGCTCTCCAGGGACTTTCGCTTTTTGCGGTGGAGGCCCGGAGAGTTGGAATAACCGATAAAGAGGCAAACTCTTTTACGTGCACATCTCTTTTTTCGACGCTCACGAATGTAAATTTCGATCAGAAATATTTTCTCGAAACGATACCACGCGCGGTAAAGATACGGGAAAAGCTCAAGACCAAGATTGAGGCCGCTGGCGGCAAGACCGGCTTCGCGGCGCCGGCTGCAGGGTTCCAACCCGCCGGCACAATCGAGGGGCTTCTTTCTCAGGCTGCGGGCGTCGGGCTAAAAGCCCATCCTGAGGAAAATACCGACCTGCGCTCGCTCAAACACACCCTTCTTTTCGGAATAAAGGGAGTTGCGGCCTACACTGACCACGCGCGGATTCTCGGCCGGGAGGACGACGCGGTCTACGCCTTCATCCATGAAGCTCTTGCATCTTTGACCAGGAACGACATCCCGGTAAATGACCGGATTGGACTCGTCCTCAAATGCGGCGAAGTCAACCTGCGCGCCATGGAGCTTCTCGACGCGGGCAACACGGGCGCCTATGGCCACCCCGTCCCGACGCCGGTCGCGCTCGGGCACAAAAAAGGCAAGGCGATACTCGTCTCCGGCCACGACCTTGTGGACCTGGAAGGCATTCTCAAGCAGAGCGAAGGCAAGGGCATTTGCGTCTATACCCACGGCGAGATGCTTCCAACTCACGGCTACCCGGGGCTGAAAAAATATCCGCATTTCTACGGACATTTCGGAACAGCCTGGCAGAATCAGCAAAAAGAATTCCCCACCTTTCCCGGCGCAATTCTCATGACCACCAACTGCATCCAAAGACCTGCCGCTGTTTATGCGGACAACATTTTCACGAGTGGCTGCGTTGGCTGGCCGGGGACAACCCGCATAGAAAACCGTGACTTTACGCCCGTTATCGAAAAGGCGCTGGCGCTTCCCGGATTTGCGGAGGATTCCAACGGAAAGACCGTGACGGTGGGGTTTGCAAGAAATACGGTAATGAGCGTTGCGGGCAAGGTGATTGAGGCGGTAAAGGGAAAGAAAATCCGCCATTTTTTCCTGGTCGCCGGTTGCGACGGCGCAAAACCGGGCCGCAATTACTACACGGAATTCGTGGAAAAAGTGCCACAGGACTGCATAGTGATGACGCTTGCCTGCGGCAAGTTCCGCTTTTTCGACAAGGACCTGGGAACAATCGAAGGGATCCCGCGCCTTCTGGACGTAGGTCAGTGCAATGACGCATACTCGGCCATACAGATCGCGGTTGCTCTTGCAAACGCATTCAACGTTGGAGTGAACGACCTGCCGCTTTCGATGATCCTGTCATGGTATGAACAAAAAGCGGTGGCCATTCTTCTAACCCTTTTCCACCTTGGGATAAAAAACATCCGGCTCGGTCCGTCGCTTCCGGCCTTCGTCAGTCCCGGGGTCCTCGACGTGCTCGTTAAGAATTTTCAGATCAAGCCGATCACCACTCCGGATGAGGATCTGAAGGCTATTTTGGAGTAAACTATGAAGTGCCCTGGTCAGGACACCCGATTTTGGGGCGCGGAAGCCATTAGCGAATCTGGTTGCCCCAACTGCGGCGGGCCGATTGAATTCTTCAAGGATGAGAGTTCAAGAAAGTGCCGTAAATGCGGCACAAAGATTCTCAACCCCAAAATGGATTTCGGCTGTGCCGCCTATTGCAGGTTCGCCGCTCAGTGCCTGGGGACCGATATGCCCCCGGAACTTCTCGCCCGGAGGACCGATCTGCTCAAAGACCGCGTAGCGGCGGAAGTCAAGAAATTCCTTGGCCGAAATTTTAAACGTATCGGGCGAGCCCTGAAAGTGGTTGAGTACGCCGGCAAGATTCAGCAATCCGAAGGAGGAGATCCGGCGGTTGTCACCCTGGCCGCTTTCCTCTCAGCCATTGCAGGCGGGGCTTCGACCGGACCGGACCGTAACGGGAGACAGTTTTCTCACGAAGACGTGATCGAGGCCCAATCCATTCTCTCACGAACCGGGGCCCCGGAAGAGTTGACCCGTGCAACTCTGTCTATCTTGAACAATCTTGGTGCTGCGGGCAGGCCCGATAATTCAGTCAATTTCAAGTCTGTTTTTGACGCGATTCGAATCGCGGACCTGACCGAAGCGCTCAAGACCCGGCAACCCCGAAACGGCGGGAATGCAGCCTGTGATGAACCTCTGCTAACCCAGACCGGCGAAAAAATTAGACAACAGGTCCTGGACGAAAGTGCTGTGCGGCCCTGAAAAAGATTAAAGGGTGAATTTACAGATCGAAATGGCTTCGATCGGGAGTATAAGCAATGGAGAAAATGCGAAAAATAGTTGAAATAGACGAGCAACTCTGCGACGGATGCGGGATGTGTGCAATTGCCTGTGCGGAGGGTGCTCTGGTGATTAAAGACGGCAAAGCCCGCCTGATAAAAGAATCTTATTGTGACGGACTGGGCGCTTGCCTTTCAGGATGCCCGCAGGGCGCCGTTCGTGTAATCGAGCGGGAAGCCGACGAATTCGATCCGGAAGCCGTTGAAGAGCACCTCGAAAGGCAGGAGCTCGAAGAGCGGAAACAGTCGGAGCGCGGAGAATTCACAGCCCCGTGCGCCTGTCCTTCGGCTCGAATCGAGACCTTTGCCGAAGGGCCGCTTTCACAAAAAGGGCCTGCGCTGGAACACAGTGATGCAAGCCGCTCCGAGCTTTCTCACTGGCCGATCCAGATAAGGCTCGTTCCGCCTGGCGCACCGTTTCTCAAAGGAGCGGACCTTCTGGTTGTGTCTGACTGTGCGCCGGTGGCATACCCCGATTTTCACCGCAAGTTCGTTGGAGGCAAAGCGGTCCTCCTCGGCTGTCCCAAATTCGACGATGCCCGGGAGTACGTAAAGAAGTTTGCCGAAATTTTTCGCACCGCCGACATCCACAGCGTTACGGTAATAGATATGGAAGTCCCCTGTTGTTCCGCCCTGCCGGTTATTGTTCGAAAAGGGATGCAGGAAGCCGGGATGGCTATTCCGATTGAGGAGGTAGTCGTAAGCGTTCGCGGCAAAATTCGTAAGCGTTCACCGCAGAGGCGGGGCATAGTCCGGTCAAGGAGAGACGAATTCCACCACAGAGGCACAGAGGGCACAGAGCAAGGCAATTGAACGAACCGAGAAAACTAAAAGGCAGGTCCCTGTTTACTCCCGTTTTTCCTGTTCGACAACTCGCACAACCCTGGGGTGTGTTTGGGGGGTTTCCAGTTGATCCTTATGCCCAGTTTCTTTTCTCTGTGCCCTCTGTGCCTCTGTGGTGAAGGGTTTTTGTGTTCTTTGCCACTGCGCCCTCTGCGGTGAACGATTACCAAAATTCTAGGAAGTCACAGTTAACCTGGAGTATCGTGAGCACTATCTCCAGAGGCTTTCCGCTTCTTTTCGATCTCCCTCTGTTTCAATTCAATCCGGCGGATTTTCCCTGTCGTGGTCATCGGTATTGCTTCTATGAATTCAACTTCTCGAGGATATTCGTAGAAAGCCAGATTTTTCTTCACATGTTCCTGGAGTTCCTTTGAAAGTTGTTCAGAAGGCGGATAGCCCTCGTTAAGCTTGATGAATGCCTTGACGATCTCACCTCGGACCTCGTCCGGACTCCCGACCGCCGCCGCTTGAGCTACCGCCGGGTGCTTCAGCAGACAATTCTCGATTTCTCCGGGACCGATACGGTACCCTGCACTGGAAATGATGTCATCATCCCTTCCCTCGAACCAGAAATAGCCTTCCTCATCCTTCTTGGCCCGGTCACCGTATCGCCACCAGTCTTTCCCGACCATCTTCTTTTTTGTTGCCTCTTCGTTGCGCCAGTAGCCAAGCATCATTACCGGATTATCGGTCCGGCAGGCGACTTCCCCTAGCGTACCGGACCCCTGTATCAGGCTGCCCTCTTCATCGATCAGTTCTACTCTGTGGCCGGGATAAGCTTTACCCATCGACCCCGGCTTAACCTTCATGATAATACTGCAATTGCCGATTACATAATTTGCTTCGGTCTGGCCAAAGAACTCGTTCACAGTTATTCCGAATTCAT
>JBELAB010000295.1:0-4378 GCA_049509275.1 Syntrophobacteraceae bacterium
ATTAAAGGTAAGAGCACCGTTGAGGCGTTAAAGGCAATTTCCGGAAGCGGGGCTTTTTTCATCTCAAGAGGCGACGATTCAGGGACTCACAAGATGGAGCTTACGCTCTGGAAAGAAACCGGGCTGAATCTAAAAGGGGCCAAATGGTACCTGGAATCAGGGCAGGGGATGGGCGCCACCCTTCTTATGGCATCGGAGAAAAAGGGCTATACCCTGAGCGACCGGGGAACATACCTTGCGGAAAAGCATAACATAAGGCTCGATATACTCTGCGACGGAGACCCGTCGCTTCTCAATATTTATCACGTTATGGAAGTAAACCCCGAAAAATTCGGCAAAGTTAACGCCGAGGGCGCAAAATCGTTCGCCGATTTCATGACCTCGCAGGAGACCCAGAAGCTTATAGGGGAATTCGGGGTGGATAAATTTGGGCAACCGCTTTTTTCCCCTGACGCAGGTAAGCAGATGTGACGGGGATCGCCTGACTGCCCGTTCGCAAAATGGCAGAACTGCCGGAATGAGTGATTGTATGGATCGCGCTTGGTTTTTGATTAGCAGTTCGTTATGTTTTGTTTGACATAACGATATTTTTGTTATATTCAGTCAGCGATAAGTTTTACCCCCTCTCCATGACCGGGTCTTTATTGTGGGACCCGGTTTTTATTTTTGTTCTTCTGATGCGGAAAAGAACACGTCCCGGAAAAGCTCATCGGCGGAAGCCCTTGTGAGGTCATTGAGCTTTTCAAATCTGTCTATGATTTGTCTGGCGAAGGGGGTTAGTTTGGAGCCTCCTCCCCGGACCCCTCCGGTTTTTCTGTCAAGAAGGTCTTGTCCCAGTCTTTTCTCGGTTGCCCGGATTTTTCCCCAAACGGCGCGGTAGCTCATTTGAAGTTCCTGGGCAGCGGCGTGGATAGAGCCATGTCTGGAAACCGCCTGCAAGATATAGAGGCGGCCGGTCCCGAAAATCAGTTGGCCGTTTTCGTTTTCGATCCAGACCTTGGATTTCACAGAAAGATTCGAATGATTTGGCATTGGTCGGCGTGAAACCTCATCTTATGGGTTCGGATTGCAAGCTCAATCATTATAAAACTCTTGCATGGCAACCGAGTAGTGTCCGTTTTCGCCGTGGATGTAAAAAGGCTGTTCGACCTTGAGTTCTTCCCCCCCGCCTTTACGGCATTCAAGGTGAACAAGCCGGCTCGAACCGCGCGGATACGGGTAGATGATCGTCAGGCGTTTCGGGCTGAAACCGTGGTCGAGAGCAGAGCGCAGCAGGTTTGCAAGCCGGGTTGCGGGATAGACAAGAGTAACTCGCCCCCCCACCCTGAGCAGATACCGCGCAGCCTCGAACACGTCAGCTACGGTCGCAGTGAGTTCGTGGCGTGCAACGGCTTTTTGCCTGTCAGTGTTTATGCTGCCGGTACCGGGCTTTCTGTAAGGAGGATTGCTGAGCGCCAGATCGAAGCTGCCGGCCTCAAACCCGGATGAAATCTCACGAAAATCCATCTGGTAAATCTCGATGCAGCCGCCGAAATTATTTTCACTGACGTTTTTTCTGGCAAGCTCGGCAAGCTCGGGCTGAATCTCCACTGCCGCAATTTTACGCTCCGTGCTCGCCCGATAAGCCAGCACGAGCGGTATCACGCCGCAGCCTGTTCCGAGTTCTATCACGCGGTCCTTTTTCCCTATACGGGTAAGGCCGGCCAGCAGGACCGCATCAAGCGAAAAACGGTAACCTTTTTGTTCCTGGCACACGACCAGCCTTCCGCCAAAAAGGGCATCACCGGTTTGCGTCCGTTTCTCTTCGAGAGTCTTCGAGGTCAAAAAATTTCCTCGTCGGGGGAAAGAGGGTTTATCACCAGTCCGGATATTACCTTCGGGTAAAAGTAGGTGGATTTATGAGGCATTATGAGACCTGCGCTTGCAACTTCACGGACCTGTTCGATTCGCGTGTGATTTACGAAAAAGCCAGCGTCGAATCTATAGGATTTTACCGCATCGAGAGCTTCGGCAAAATCATGCATGAAGCAGATATTACGTTCATTTGCGAGGAACTGGTCCGAAAGTCCGAGAAGGTCCCGGAGCACTACCTGGTCAAGCACGACGACATCAAGGGTTGTCATCTGCGCAGGCGCCCCCTGCTGCTCGAGCAAAGCTGAAACCACATCTCTTTTCGCGGTCAGCAGGTAGAGGCACGCCGCATCTTTGCAATAGAAACCGATGGTGGTATCCTTCTTCAAGCCTCCTGCCCTGATTGCTTCTTTCCATCTCAGTTCGCCGCCATTTTCAGACTCAAAACGCTCGACATGGAAGCAACTTTTCGCTCTTTCGAGGAGCCGTTCACAGTCCCAGTCGCCGAGATTTCTCAAAAGCCGGTGAGTGGGCAAAATTGTGAGCCCTGGTTCGTTCATATCCGTAAGGTATACCATTACGAACTCATAGGAGGCATGAAGGTTCCCGCTGCCGTAGCGCTCTCGAAAAGCGTTTCTGTAGTTCAGCGCGGTTTCGTAGCGATGGTGGCCGTCGGCAATAAAAATCGGCTTGTCCAGCGTGAGCTTGCGGACTTGCTCCAGGACGATCCGGTCCGTTACAGGCCAAATCCTGTGAGTCATACCGGCAAAGTCGGTAAACGAGACCGCCGGATCGCCCCGTCTCCCGGAGGCAAGAGCGGAGTAGGCCTCTTCGTTCGAATCCGGATAAAGCGCGAATACCGGACTCAGGTTTGCATTGCAGGCCAGCATGAGGGCCAGGCGTTCGTCTTTTATGGCCTGGAAAGTTTTCTCATGGGGGAGGACCCTGCCCGAGGAAAAATCCTCGAGCCTCAGGGCGCAGATGAAGCCTTTGCGGGTTTTGACCGGATCGGGACCATTCTTATAGTCCAGTTCGTAGCAGTAAATGGACGGTTTCGGATTGCGGACCAGAATTCGCTGATGCTTCCATTGCCCGATCCATGCTGCGGCCCTGGTATGGGGATTATCCTCGCTGAAGTCTTGGGGTCCCGGCAATCCGAGTTCCAGGCGGATAAAATTATATGGACTTCTTTCGTGAAAGGCCCGCTGCTCCTCAGGGGATATAACGTCGTAAGGAGGAATAACCACCTGAGCGAGGTCGGGAATCATTTCCCGGTTGTAGCGCAATCCCCTGAACGGAGCGATTTCAGCCATGAGCCTTGAGGGTCCTTTCTGCCGATATGCCCTAGAGTAAAAGGCGCTCGTACTGAGGACATTTTTGCTAGCACAGGTCGGGTCGTTTTACAAACGGAAATCGGAATGCAACGCGAGGTGTTGCCCGCCATCTAATGTTTGAGGATTATTATAACCATGTCTTAACACCTTATGTTAGGCTGAGATTACCGTAACAGTTCGCTAAACCGGCTTAAGCAGCCGGACGGCTGTGGTATGTGATCCGTATTCCCTGTGGTGTGGGGAGAACGGGTTCGTGAGGCCCGCCCTATCTTCATTGCACATAAAGGAGGCGGAGCCTGAATGAGCGCGCAGAGTTCAGATGCAAGGAGGGAGAAACGCATCAATAGGGTTCACCCCATCGCGCAACCCGGGGAGCGGCAGATGAACAAACACGCATGAGGCCGAATGGATCGGATGCACTTAAAGGAGTGGCCGTCACGCGTGACCTGTGACGTTAGTCGAAAGGAGATGTGTCGTGAAATTGCAAAAACCGGTCTCATTGACCTGTCACTTGCATGTTCGATTGCGAAACTGTAGGGTTTTGAGGGCTTTGGGGTTGTTCAAGAAGTTTTATCGGGCAGAATCCGACCTGAAAATGCGGTTCAGATGCAAGGCACACAACTTGATGTATTATTCCGGGTTATTTGGTGCGATTGCGCTTCTCGGTGTATGCCTTGGATTGCCGGAGCGAGCGCTTGCCCAGAGTCTGTATGAACAGCCGCTGGAAATGCGGCATGTGAGCTTGAAGCCCGATCCTCTTAATCCTCAGGCAAAGAGGGACGTTTCATGCTTCACTTACCCGCATTTTGTCGTGAAGCAGGTCGATCTTGGGGAGGTTGGGGCCGATCGGCTCTCGATCATTCCTGCCGCGCCCGGTAGAACGCCTCCGTGCCGACAAGCGAAAGAACGGAATGAATATGTCATCCCCGGCGATTCCTGGAGCGGCTATTTTAAGGGCGTCAAGTCAGACTATGCCTTCTTCGATGCCGCCGATGGAACCAATGGCGGGCTTGGGTTTATGGTTTTCAGCGTATCCGGCAAGAAAAAACTGTTCGAGGATACGGCGGAAAAAGGCATTCAGTCCCTTGAGATAAAAGACGGGACTCTCAAGCTTCGTTATCAACGGGTTTTTGCGTCCAGATGCTCCGTCGTTACAGGAGGCCCGGCCTGTAGAGACATTGTCGTAAAGGAAG
>JBELAB010000296.1:0-4361 GCA_049509275.1 Syntrophobacteraceae bacterium
GATCCGGGGATCTTCCCGCCGGATATTAGATCGGCGTTCCCACCCAAAGTGCAGAATCCTGAAGATGTCAATTTTGATGAGCCTCCATCCAAGCTATTGGATGCCATTTATAGACAGAAGAGTGGGCGGACTTATAAAAAGGTGACGCATGGGAAAGATCTCTTCGATAAGCTAAATCCTGAGGTGGCCTACCGGAAATGTCCACATTTAAAGGATCTCCTTGACGAAATGCTCAGAATGGCGAAAGAGCAGAGCCAGGAGACATAGACTCCCAGTCCCCCAAGTGAGTTGCAAAGAAAAGTATATGCTGGAGACACGTCAAAAGCTCCGAATCTTGATACTGACAGCCCTGCCTCAGGAATACTCTCCTCTAAAAAAGCTTTTTCCCTCCTGGCGCATGGTGAGAAAGAAGCCCTCGAAGAAGTTCGCCTTCGAACTGCCGGGCAAAGAGATTGTCCTGATCGAATGCGGCATGGGAGCAAAATCGGCCCAGGAAGCGCTTGGGGCCGAACTGGCGGTGTTCACCCCCGATCTTCTTATGTTTTCCGGTTTTGCAGGAGGGCTTCATCCGGACCTGCAAGTCGGGGTTGTCTGTTTTACCGTGAGCGCGCGCGGAATATTTTCCGAAGAAGTTTTCCAATTTCGGGCCCCCGATGCGTTCTCCGATTTCCTGGCCCAAAATCATATCAGACCGGTCCTGACACTTAGCGCCCAAACTCCCGGAGACAAGCAGGCCCTGTCTGCTCGTGCCTCCGGACAGATGGCTGTTTTGGACATGGAAACCGCAGCGATGGCCAAAATAGCCTGGCATAATAAAATACCCTTCATTTGCTTAAGGGCCATAAGCGATCCCATCGGCCATGACCTTGGGTTCAATTTGAGCGATATTGCCGACGAGCGCGGGATGATAAGGTTAACCGGCGTGCTTTTTACAGTAATAAGAAAGCCTGCGACCTTGAGGGCCTTTTACCTTTCATGGCGAAGTTCCAGGCGGGCGGCGAGGAATCTGTGCGGGTCAGTGGCCGCTTTTCTGAGGATTCCAGCCCCTTTGCTGGGGAAGATTGCGCGTGAAATCAAAATCGAGCGGCAGTGAGCGGGAAGCCCCCGGCATTGACGAATACCAGGACAAGTAAGTACGTACCGCTTCGGCGGAAATGTTTGAATCCTTATAGAACGTGAACAATACCATCGGTACGAGCAGCACTGACAACAGGAGGAGGTCCACGAGGCCGAGCAGCATCTCGCCAATGTAAAAAGTAACCGCGATATTGAATAAAAGTACCGAGAAGTAAAGCGCCGGGCCGAGCAGCCTCATCCAGGATGAGCGGCCGGCGGGCAAGTGGAGTATTGAATCCACGGAAAACATCCGTTCGAGTGCCTGCAGAGCACTCGTCAGGACAGCCCCTACGAGCAGCCACCCTGCAAAATTGCTTAACGGGATTCCAAAGTAGAACCCCTCATGACGGTATCCGTAAATCCGGCCGAGAAACCATCTTGCTCCCTGAAGGGCGACCGGATCGATAACTATGTCCAGCAGCACGAAAAGGAATGCGCCAAGAATCAGCGTCTGCCAGGAGCGCCGTATTCGAGATGTTTCGAGGGTGAGCAGATTCCCGGACCAAAGGGTTACCGGGCTCATAAGAAAAACGGCGAGCGAGTAACTGCAATAGGAAAGGAAAACATAAGAAAGGGAATCCATGAATGGGACACCAAAAACCCATAGCTCCCTGTGCGAGGTGCTCTGTATGTAGAAATAATCCCCGTATGGAAATCCCCAGTGAATCGACGAAAATTCAGAAATCCACGCAAGGGTGTAGCCTAGCGGAATATAGGCGAGAGTCCTTTTCCAGCCGATATGCCGCCAGCCGGCAACAAGGTATGCGGCAAGAAAAACAAAAACATAGGGGCGAAGGAGGATGGTCCCCCAGAAAAGTCTTAGCAGCTCATACATTCAGGTTCCACTTGAGCATCAGAAAAAGGTCCTTCAAACCCATCTGGCGCACGATAGTGGGCTCGAACCCGCAGTGGACCATACACTGGGAGCACCGGGGGTCAGCGCCGGATACGTAATGGTCCCAATCGGTACGATCCATCAGTTCGGCAAAAGTGCGGTAATGGGTATCCGTTATAAGGTAACAGGGGGATTTCCAACCCTGTGAGTTGCGTGTTGGATTTCCCCATGGCGTGCACTTAAGAGATCTTTTTCCGGACACAAATTCCAGGTAGAGCGGAGTGCTTATTATCGGGAAATCCCGCCCCCATGAGCTGATCTCGCGGAATTTCTTAACGATTTCATTTCTGGTTAGAAAAACGTCCCGAACGACCTCTTCGTAGCTGAAACCGGGAGCGACAAGAATACCGTCGACTCCGGCCTTTGTGAGCTGCTGAAAAAGCATGGCAACATCAACAACCGAAGTGTCGCGGTAAACAGTAGTATTGGTGCTTACACGGAATCCTTTGGCTTTGGCGGCTTTTACCCCGGCAAGGGCCTTGCTGAATCCTCCCGGCTTTCCGATTATGGCATCGTGAACCTGCTCGGTCCCATCGAAATGTACGTTCCAGGTGAAGCGCGGGTTCGGTCTGAAAAGTGATAACGATTCCTCGAGCAGCAGGCCGTTTGTGCAAAAATAGATATGCCTGCTGCGTGCCAGCGTTTCCTCGACGAGTTGTGAGACTTGAGAGTAAAGAAGTGGTTCTCCCCCGGTAATGGTGACTACGGGCGTCCCTGTTTCGTCGATTGAGGTCATGCAATCTTCAAGCGACATTTCCTGGGAAAGGCTGTCATGATATTCCCGAATCCTGCCGCAGCCGGCGCAGGTCAGATTGCATCGGTGAGTCGGTTCGAGCATCAATACGAGGGGGAACCGCTTGACTCCACGCAGTTTCTTCCACACAAGGTAGCCTGTCGTCGAAACGTAAAGACTGGCTGGGAAACGCATCAAAACCTCGATTCTCAAAAGCGGGAACTGGAAAGGTCCTTGCCTCTACTTCTCACGGTTGCCGCTTCTATTGTCGTGTAACGTATCCGTTTTGTCTAAACCAGGCGATTGCGTCGGACAGAGCCGTCTCGACAGGCGTCTGTGGAAACCCCAACTCCCGTATCGCCTTGGATGGGTCGAAAAACATACGTTTTGCCGCCATTTTTACCCCTTCATAAGGGACCAGCGGCTCACGCCCGGTAACCAATGAGACGAGATGCAGAACTCCGGCAAACCACAATATCGGGGTATAAGGGAGTTTTACCCTGGGCGCGGACACTCCGGAGATCCCTTCCAGCATTGCAAAGATTTCCGCCAGTGTGAGATTGCGGTTGCCCAGGATGTACTTTTCTCCAATTTTACCCTTCTCCAAAGCCAGCCTGTGCCCTTCGGCAACGTCCCTCACATCGACAAGATTAAGGCCCGTATCAAGATAAGCGGGCATTTTTTTGTTTAGAAAATCGACAATGATTTTGCCGGTCGGCGTCGGCTTGTGGTCTCCAGGGCCTACCGGCGTGCTTGGGTGGACGAACACCAAAGGCAATCCCTTATCGAGGAATTTCTCAGCCTCCCGCTCAGCCAGGAACTTCGATCTCTTATAGTGTCCGACCATGTCATCGAGACAGACTGGAGCGTTCTCATCGGCTGGAGTTCCGTCCGAAAAAAGCCCAAGCGCTCCTACGCTGCTTGTATGCACCACCCGCCTGACTCCGGTCGCCAACGCGGCCTGCATGACGTTGATCGTACCGGTTACATTGCTCTCGTAAATGTCACGCGGGTTGCGAGCCCATAACCTGTAATCGGCTGCGACGTGAAAAACCGCCTCGGCCCCCGACATAGCGCTCATTACCTGGCCGGGATTGCGAATGTCGCCGATCTGCCATGCGATGCCGGGCAGGTCCCCGTATTGAGCCGATTGTGTGCGGCAAAGCGCGCTCAGGCTCCATCCCGTACGAATCAAGGCCGCTGCGACGTGATGTCCAACGAACCCCGTTGCTCCAGTTATAAAGGCGGCAGGCATCTTATTCCTACTGAGACAGACTAATAAATAACGTAATTAACTCAAAGAAACCTATAAAAAGCCGCTACGCGCACATCAGTGCGCTACGCGACACAACCCGCGCCGGCCCACATTGGACTGCGTCTTTCAGGCGCGGTGGGCCGGCGGCGGGTGGCCTCTTATGCTCCGGCTTTTCAGCCCGCTTTCCTATAACAGAATGACGCGCAATTGGAAACCCAAAGATCAAAAAAGGGGGGCGTGGAGAAATACGGACGCGGAGAGAGGGTGATATGGAATGGAAAAGACGGCTTTATTCAACTCACCGGCCGTGTGAACCGGAGTTCAGGGCCGTTAACCATATAACCCTGCAATTCCTCCAGGTC
>JBELAB010000297.1:0-4341 GCA_049509275.1 Syntrophobacteraceae bacterium
CATGAGGCCGCCCACCTCATGATTTGCACTTGGTCTGTAGTACAAGGAAAACAAGCCGGCTTGAGTTCCCGGCCTGTTTTCCTTCCGGAACGCGGACGCTCCGGCCTTTCAGCAACATCAATGGACCTTCCTCACGTTGACGGCAATAGGTCCTTTGGCCCCCAACTGCTCTTCGAAGCTGACCCGATCGCCTTCGCCCAGACTCTTGAATCCTTCTCCATCTATACACTTGTGATGCACGAACAAATCACTTCCACTGTCGGTAGCGATGAAACCATAACCCTTGTTGTCATCGAACCATTTCACTCGGCCTTCCATAATGGTTATCCTTTCGTAAAGAATAGTATTCAACCCTAATTTACTAATAATTTAATACAGTTGACAATTAAATGCAGCCCCGGAAATCTCCTTTTTTTTGGGTCGAAAAAAATTCGAATCGGACACCTCGGGGGCGTAGAATTCTCATCCGGTGTTTCCTGACTGACACAAGCCGGCCCCGGGAGGTCGGAATATGCCGCGAGTTGCATCCTTTAGGGTCTTTTGACAAAGTTCTGTACTTCAAGATTATACTCAAATAAATTAAACGAGCGTAACTATGGCTGAAATTTTGGTGCATCTACGCCTTAAGATCTCGTAAAAAATCAGGCGCCGGTGCAACATGGCAGCAATTTCATTCCGAAAGGGAGCGGATTATGCAGTTCACTTCTGTGAGGATCGAAAAACCCGAAGAGATCAACTTCATTTTTGGCCAGACTCATTTCATAAAAAGCGTTGAGGACATCCACGAAAGCCTGGTGACTGCTGTGCCGGGCATCAGGTTTGGTATGGCCTTCTGCGAAGCCTCCGGCAAATGCCTGGTCCGATGGTCGGGGACCGACCCGGACATGATCGAACTTGCCCGCAAAAACGCACAAGCTATTTCCGCCGGTCATAGCTTCATCGTTTTTCTCGGGCCCGGCTTTTATCCCGTAAACGTTTTGAACACAATTAAAATGGTCCCGGAGGTGTGCCGAATATTCTGCGCCACAGCCAACCCAACCGAGGTCATTATCGCAGAAACGCAATTGGGCCGGGGTGTCCTGGGGGTTGTGGACGGTTTTGCAACCAGGGGCGTGGAAGACGAAGCTGAAATCAACTGGCGCAAGGACCTGCTTCGAAAGATTGGCTACAAGCTGTAGATAATGTGGTTGATTTGAGGATTTAGGGATTTAGGAATTTAGGGGATTCAGGGATTCGAGTTGCAAACCAGGACATTCTCGGTCCCTCAGTGCCTGAATCCCTCAATTCCTGAATTCCTTAATTCCCCAATTTCTTATCGCATCCCCCCTGATCCTTTCGGCTATTCCCAGAACTACTCTTACGTATGCCTTGCTGTGGTTATAGTCCCAGATTACCGCTTCCCTGTCGGAACCAAATTTTGCCTCACACCACCCGTGGCCACGAAGATAATTGGCCGTACTGAAAATTGCGTCCTCAGCGTTGTAGAGATCTATGCGCCCATCGCCGTTCCCGTCTGCGCCGAACTTTACAATGCTGCTCGGCAGAAACTGCGGCCAGCCGATTGCCCCCATTACAGACCCCCTGAGCGATCCTGGCTGTATCCCGTGCGTATTTTTCAACTCCAGCAGGGCCGACAACTCCCTGTAAGCCCAACCGGAGCGGTCGATCAGCTTCATGTCGAAGGCCTCGCGCCTCCACTTTTGCCGGTCCCGGGGTGAAAGCAGCCTCCACACCTTGTCTCGATTGGCTTTCAGATTCATTACCGCAAAGCTCGAAAAGATCGCGAGCGTCGGGGTTTTTCCGGTATATGATCCGAAATGGGTTTCAACGAGAAAAATCGCCGCAATGATTTCGGGCTCGACGCCATATGCAGCTTCCGCTCTCCGGAAACAATCCCGGTGATCGGCTATGAACTGCCGTGCGGCTTCTATTTCCGATGGCGCCAGGAAATGGTCGTAGTTCACCTGGCCTTCCCGGATTTTCATTGTCTGCGAGACGAGCCTGAACATCGGAGGCGGGGCGCATTGGAAGACACTGGCGACCTCTTGACGCGAAAAGCCGTCATGAACCAGCTTTTGCTTTAGACCACCGTAAATGTCTTCAGCCGAATGTGCTCCTCCTGGAGTAAAACAAAGGGCAATGAAAATAAAAAGAACCGCCGGAAACGCAATCCGGTTTTCCATACCTGCACGAACGACTTGCTTCAACATGCCGAAATACCTCATGACGGGTGACTGAAATCCAGCATACGGCGTTTGGGTTTTGCCTTGCGATTGACGAATTGCTTATTATAGTTTATCAGCGCCTTTGATGCAAACCTGGCTCAATGGCGTCTTTGTATCTGCCCGTCGGATATTTCTCAATTCCTGCCCCACCTCGCGGAGCGTGGAGTTTTTGACCGGAGATTTTATGTGTAGCGTTTCGGAACCGATTTGCAGCCAGGGGGAGGGAATCGGTGATTTCAAATGTCGCAGAGAGCATATCTTCAAAGTCATAGAACAGATGCTCGGCATGGGCCTAACGGACGGCGATGTCTGTCTCGAGTGCAGGCAGAAGCTGGAGACCAACACATTCAACCTGGTAGTCGTAGGGCAGTTCAAGCGCGGGAAAACCTGCCTGATAAACGCTCTGCTCGGCGCGGACATCCTTCCCGTTTCAGTCGTCCCCTTGACCTCCATTGTAACGATAGTGGTTTACGGCGAAACGACGGACGCCAAGGTCTTTTTCAAAAACGGGAAAACACTCCATATCCCCGTTGAATCCCTCCCCGAGTACGTTACCGAAACCGGAAACCCCAAAAACGAAAAGGAGGTCTCCGAGGTCGTCGTCCTCTATCCCTCACCCTACCTCAAAGACGGCGTTCGGCTGGTGGATACCCCTGGCGTAGGGTCGGTCTACATGCACAACACCGACGTGGCATACCGCTACCTCCCCAAATCCGACGCAGCCCTGTTTTTGCTCTCGACCGATCAACCCGTGAGCAGCGCCGAAATCGGGTTCCTGAATGATGTGCGCGAATACGCGGGCAGAATCTTCTTTCTCCTGAACAAGACGGACTACCTCTCCGGACAAGAGCTCGACAGCGCCCTGCTGTTTGCCAAAGAGGCGCTCGAACAGATCATGGGACCGGATATAAGGATATTTCCCATTTCCGCCAAACTCGCGCTCCAGGCAAAGCTCGGCGAATCATCGGAAGCCCTTGCCGGCAGCGGACTTCCCGATTTCTCTGAAGCCCTCGGCCGGTTTTTGCTAAAGGAGAAGGGCAAGGTCCTGATCGAGTCCGTGTCAAAAAACCTCCAAAAAGTCCTTTCACGCGCAAGACTGGAGACCGAACTGGAGCTGAAGTCCCTCGGCGCCCCGGTCGAACAGATCCGCCGGAAGATAGCCGCCTTTGAGAGAAGGAAAGAGGAACTCATCGAGGAGAGGCTCACATTCGACGCCCTCTACAGCGCAGAGATCGAGCGCCTCATCGTAAGGGAGCTTGACCGGGGGATCGCAGACCTGAAGGGCAGGCTCCTCTCGCAGATGCAAGAGGAGTTCAACCTGTTCTACCAATCCAAAAAGGACCTCTCCCTAAAAGAACTTAACGACGCACTTGAAAAGTTCGTTCTGGATAAAATCCAGGAGGAATTCACGGCGTGGCGCGAACTCGATGTTGCAAAGATCTCGAAATCATTTGACTCCATTTGCGGCCGGTTTGCCTCAAAGGTTAATCGGATGACCGATTCGCTCCTCGACTTTTCCTCCAAGCTCTTTTCCGTCCCGTTCGAAGCCGTTGAGGCTGAATCCATCTGGACCTCGGAGTCTTCCTTTCATTACAAACTCAGAGGCGATGCGGTCGGCCTTGACATGCTGGCCGATTCCCTGACGCAGGTCGTGCCCATGTACATAAGCGGAAAGTGGAAATTCCAGCGTCTGAGAGACTGGGCCTTGCGGACCGCCAATAAAATGATTCTCGGCAAAAGGAAACGGCATATGCTGGAAATGATAGAGATGCAGGCCGGAAGGCTCAGGTCGGACTTCCTGGACAGGCTTAATCGCCGCGCATCCCGTTTCCGGTCCCGAATAATCGGCAACATGGACACCGTCGCCGACACAATAGCCCGGGCAATAGAAAGCGGCATTGAACTGCGCCGCAGGGGAGAAAAAGAAGCGGCCCTGAAAAAATCCCGTCTCACTGAACGGCTCTCGGCAATGGAACTGATACGGGGGGAGCTTTCGCAAATTTGCAAACCGTAGCATAGCCCCTTGTGGGCGGCACGTAGTATAGTGGGCGGTCTGTAGTATAGGCGGCCTGTAGTATAGCCCCTTGTGGGCGGTCTGTAGTCTGCAGAAAACAAA
>JBELAB010000298.1:0-4328 GCA_049509275.1 Syntrophobacteraceae bacterium
TCGCGGCGCGGGCGACCGTTTTCTTTTTACCGTCGATTTCAATGAGGTCTCCGAGCACGATGCCAAGGGCTTTCATGTCTTCGGGGTCCAGGCGGGCCCATCCTTTGCCGACATCATCGATCGATGCTTCGCGGATTTTGAGTTCCATATTGAATGCCGTTTCCCGAATGTGCCCTTCAAATTGCTGGAACTGACTTTTTGAACTTACTCACGAGCCGTTGCCGGCTCAAGTGCCTGGCGATGGTCAAGCGGATTTTCGCAATTCCGCCCTCCCGTGATGCCCGTCTCTCAAGTTTTTAGAGGCCGAGTAGGTCCATTAATTGCCTCAAAAGCTCACGGAGCGAGTATTTGACTACTTAGCAGGTCATCAGATGGTCTGACCACTGATAGCCGCGGATCTTACTTCCAGCGATAAATGCTTGTCAAGAAAAAACCTTCGTGAAACCGAGTTTTTTTGCGGAATTTTTAAAAATTACGTAATGGGGCTTGGTCGGGAGGATGCACGGTTCAACTTCTTTTACATGCGCTCCAAATATTCGGGGGAGCTGATATTATCGGAAAAAAAGCGATGGCTAAGGGAGTAGGTCCCTTAGCCATCGCATATGTCAAGAGCCGGCCGGTTAAGCCGATTCGCTCCGATCGTAAATCTTGGCAGAACACTTCAGAGGCGTGTGCCTCGAATGATCCGCATCCGCAGCAAGGGCAGCGCATCCCAAAGCAGAAAAAAAAGAAAAGATTAGTTCTTTTACATCGTTCAATGCAGTCTCCTTTCCGATACCATCGAAAGATATTAATCGTATTCTTGACGTACCGTCAACACCTTCTACGCTCTTACTGCACAACAATCTAAGATGCGGATTATAGTTGTCAAGAGTGTTTCTCACTCAGGTATGGTTCTTCAGTGATGCCGTTTTGGTCGGTCGTGTCCGAAGATTGAAGTCTGTGAAGCGATTGATGCAAATTAAACCGTATCTTAACTGATTTGGACGGTGAGCATGGACACTGAGCCTCCATCGATTCCTTCTACCGGAAAACTCAAATGTTCGCCCTGTCTACGGAGAGCGATCACGTAAAGTAGAGGCAGATAATGGTCGGGTGTGGGAACTGAAAGCGCCGCCTCGGGTCCCAACGTCTCGTAGTTTATGAGCGGACCGTCGTTACCAGAGAGCAACAGGTTGCGGACCTGCTTTTCAAATCGCAAGGCCCAGTCAAAAGGTTCAACAGCGTGCCGGCCCCATGCATAGGTATGCAGATTGTGCACAAGGTTGCCGCTTCCGATTATGAGAATCTGCTCATCCCTGAGCGGTGCAAGCCGTTTTCCGACCTCGTAGTGAAAAGCCGGCGGTTTCATTTTGTCGATACTGATCTGTACGATGGGTACATCGGCTTCCGGGAAAATATGGGTCAACACCGACCATGTGCCGTGATCCAAACCCCAGCTATGGTCAAGTTTGACGTCGATGGGCTTGAGAAGCTCGCGGATTTGAAGTGCAAGCTTGGGATCCCCAGGCGCCGGGTACTGAACCTCGAAGAGTTCTCTGGGAAACCCGCCGAAGTCGTGGATGGTGCGAGGTCTCTCCATTGCGGTCAGGGCCGTACCGTGTACATACCAATGGGCGGAGATGGCGAGAACGGCCCTGGGCCTAGGAATAGTCTTTCCAACTTGCTGCCAGCCCTCCGTATAGGGATTTTGTGACAGGGCGTTCATGGGATTGCCGTGGCCGAAAAATATCACAGGCATTCTCGACATGCTGTGCGGCATTTCTGTTCTCCTGTCAATGGCTCACTGAGCGATCTGACGTTGTTCGATACCTTGCTCGGTGAAACAGCCTGTTAAGGAGCTTTCCTCCTTCTGGCGGTAACCGTTTCTCCACCAATACCCCAGTTGTCGGTTTCAACCTCTTCGATCACGACAACCGTTGTCTGTGGATTTTTCCCAAGTACATCGGCTAAAAGCTGTGTCGCCCCTTTGATAAGTCGGGCTTTCTGATCGGGGGTGGCGCCGTCTTTGGTGATCTTGATGTTCACAAAGGGCATGGCAATTTCTCCATATTATTTGCATGGTTGGAAGCAATGTTTGCGAAAATCATCCCTTGTTTCCACCCCTCCCCCGGGCCGGTTGAAACGGGCTCTGGGAACTGCTGCTGATGGACTGCCTTTAACCGGTTGCCGTCAGAGGGTCCTTTGGGCCTTCAATGTCGCTTCATTTACACAATATATGGGTGCTCTGCCACCCTTCACCCCCAGGATGTTGTCGGTAAGAATTCTCGCTATTCCGTCGTAATTCTGATCTGTCGCTCCGGCGATGTGTGGGGTTGCAACAACGTTTGGCAGGATCAGAAGCGGGCTGTTTGAATCGAGAGGTTCCTGTTCGTACACGTCAAGCCCCGCCCCCGCAATCTCGCCGGCCTGCAGCGCTTCCACGAGGTCCGCTTCATCGATCACAGGTCCCCGTGAAACATTGATTACGAAAGCTGAAGGTTTCATCACGCGGAAGAGGTCCTGGCTAAACAGCCCTCTTGTGTGCTCGGTCAGAGCAATGGTGGAGATGACGAAATCGGCGGCAGAGGCCATCTCATAGAGTCGGGACATATTACCGGCGTCAATCAGGCCGAGGGCCGCTTCTGTTTCGATGTCCGCTGTTCGCCGCACCGCCTGGACGTTCATACCGAGCGCCGCCAGTTTCCGGGCAAGGGCTTTGCCGACTCTTCCCAGTCCCACAATGAGAGCGGTGCTTCCTCCCAAAACCCGACCCACCGGAGTCCCCCACAGACCCTGATGGAAAGCGCTGAAACATTCGTGGATGCGCCTGGCAACGGCAAGCATCAGGAAAAGAGCGTGTTCGGCTGTAGAATCTGCATTGGGGGTGGCATCTCCGGGAACGTTGCAAACCATTATGCCACGTGCAGTTGCAGCAGCGATATCGACGCCTTCGAGCCCCACCCCCCATTGGTGGATCAATTTCGCAGCAGTGCCTCCGATCAATTCAGATTCCAGCCTGTGCATCATGGGAATGAGAACGTCGGCCGCCATGCCGAGCCTAACCACATGCTCTTCCGCGCAATTGAAAACGTCTTCATCGGGCAGGAACGCTTTCAACAATTCAAAACCCCGGGGAAAGGCATTGCCGCAAAAGAGGATTTTCATGCCGTCGCCTCCGGCTTATTGGGTCCCTGAGGCCGTTCGAGTCGTCCTGTCTCGGAAGGGTGGGTTACCCAAACGACAATACGGTATCCCGATAGTGAGGGTGCCGCCGATCTGCTAAAGGGACTTTCTCAGGCTACGGCAAATCAAACCGCCGCCTTCTTCTTGCGAAGTCTCGTCCGTTTCGGTTTGCCGGCCGGCGCGGCCTCTGTAGCTTTCTGGGTGGATGCAGCCGCTTTCTTCTGCCGCCGTGCCTCTATGGATGCTTTCAGCTTTTCGGGCAGTCCTCTCTTTTTAGCCGCTTTGCTTCTGGCTTTGCTTAGAGATTTTGCCGCCAAAGGAGTCCGCATTGTGAAACCGTATTTCTTTTTATACTCTTTCTGGTTCATGCCGTGGGAAACGAGATGCTTCGACGTGAGTTGTCTCATCTCTGCCCCGCATTCGAGACAGATTACTTTGTCGTTTTGGATAGAATTTGCCGGGCTTGGCACGGGTTTGTCTTCTGGTGGCGCTTCTCCGGTTGCTTCGGCAGCCGGAGCCAACTCAATTCCTCCAGCCTCAGCTTTTTGCATTTCCAGGAGAGTGCCGAAAACCTGCCGGAGAGAGGACGAAATGTCGGTTGCCGACATTGACATTAAGGATATCTGGGTGCGGACGATTTCTGATGCGATCTCGATGAGTTTTTTGGACATGTAGTGGCTCCTTCATTATCGTTATCATTAGCAAAAGAGCGCCGGCCGTACGGGCGAAACGCGGTTTATAATCTGGTCCGGGTTATTATAGGTAGGTATTTGAATAACGCAATGTAAATGAAGCTGTGATTCAAGAGCTTTATTCATTTTCTAAAGCCGTGTCTGTCGTGCGGATTGCCGCTGTGACAATTGGTTGGATTAGCTGTTTATGCCGGGTGTACCAATGGGGATTGCAATTCTGCGGGGTCCGGGGTCTTTCCAACGAAATTTGACTTTATTATACCCGAGTGAGGCCATCAGGTACCGCAGCATGGCTTGGGCTTCGGCAAAGTCAATATCGGTTTTACGTGTGTAAAGATCGCCGTTGAGAATAGCCACACCATTGGTGTCTATTTTTTTTAATATTTCCTCGTATTCGGCTATCTGACGATCCTTTTCGGCATGCGATTCGGGGAGATTTTTGGGGTCATTGCGCGAAAAACGTTCGAATTC
>JBELAB010000299.1:0-4328 GCA_049509275.1 Syntrophobacteraceae bacterium
TTCAGATAAACGTTCACCGCAGAGACGCAGAGAACGCGGAGGAAGGCTTTGTTAGACAGGATTTACAGGATTAACAGGATTAACGGAAATGGCTTTGCGCGGAATATGAATTCCTCAACAACCGAAGAATCTCCATCCGGAAATACTGGATAAGAGACTAGCAGTTTCCGATCCGGAAAGGAGACATTTTTTGTCCTGGCTGGGAAATCGAGGGGTTGCGCGGGGGCGTGCATCGCGGTACCGCCTCGCGGCGGGAAAGGACCCTTTCCGGACGGAAACGCCTAACGAAAGGAGTAGAGATGATTAAACGGGAAAAACTCATCTATCTTGTCCTTGGCTGGATTATGGCGTGCAGCATAAGCACGGCCGCTTATGCACTCGAATGGGGCAGCAAAGAGACGGAAACCGAAAAACTCGCGGTTCAGTTCGCAAATCAGGTCAAAAATGGCGGCTACGGCATTGTGACCACCGAGGAATTGAAGGCGTGGATAGATAAGAAAGAGCCAATGCTCATAGTCGACACTATGCCGCTCGAAGACAGCTATAAGAAAAACCATATTCCCGCTGCGCTTCAGATCGAATTTCCCGTAGAAGAAATGTCCCGGTTGGATGAGGCAAAAAAAGCGGACCTCGAGGAACTCCTCGGCCCGGACAAGAGTCGTAAGATCGTCTTCTATTGCGGGTTCACAAAATGCGGGCGCAGCCACAACGCGGCAATGTGGGCGGTAAAGCTTGGCTATACGAACGTCTACCGCTGTCCGGGCGGCATAAAGGCCTGGATGGAGGCGGATTATCCGGTCGAAAAGGACATTAAATAGGCCGCCCGCCTCGCCAATGCTGTTGACTTAAGAATATGCACGTTTAAAGCTGGACTTTGGGCGCGTGCAGCCATGCACGACCAAAAGAAAACATTCAGATGAGGTCCTATTATACAAATCATACGGAGGCTTGAGCCCAAGGCGCCTTTCCCGGAGATCAGGCAATCACGTGTCCACCAAGAGTCGGAAAAACTCTTCCCGTGAAATACCTGCGGTTTTCAAATTATTTCGAATTATGGCTACCGGCACCTATTCATAGGTTGGAATCACATCGGGGCGTAATATTCCATGTTTTACATAGGATCGGTGACTCCCTTCCTGCCGAGCAAACCGGAATCCCGCCGCGAGGATAACTCTTTCCAGGGTTTTCCAATGGAGGGGCGTGAGCTTGGGCATCAACTCAATCCGATCATGCTGGTGTGTCTTTCGATGGCGATCCATGCCGGGCTGACACAGGTCCCTTTGTCACATTGGTACCCGCATTCCTCCAGGATCTCCTGAAGGGTACCCATATCGGAGGCCGTCCGGAGAAAAAGCCTGACCACCTCATCCAGGGCCTTTTTGGCCTCATCCGGGGTATTCCCGGCGCTTAGGACATCCAAAGGCATGGCGTGAGCTATAAACTGGCTCCCCTCCCGCCACACATGAATCGTGAATTCAATATTAAGACTATCCATCTTCCCTCTCCCCGCGTTCAGAAACCCGTCTCTCTTACCATGCGCCGGTAATGTCCGGACAATGGTAACTCACATATCCCTTTACAGATGAACAATATAGCTTCATGCATGCGCCAGCAACACAAAAAAGGACCTTCGACTCTTGACTCTCGACTCAGGACCCGAAAACGACTTTCTACCCTCGACTCCAGACCTAAATTCCCAAAACCCTGTCATTTCCTGCCATTGCCGCGAGAATTCCACGCCCACCGAGACCTGCCAATCGGGTCCCGGGACCTGATCCGGCGAACTGATCCGCGAGACTCGAATCCCGTGGGCTTGTCTCAGGGAGGATATCGGATTAAAATTCCGGAAAGTTTCCCCCAGAGGAGCATATCGGGACTGTGTCGATCCATTGTTTCCGGAATCGGGGCCTGAATATGACTAATTTTTTCAAACTACCACGCAGTTTCCTCGAAGAATCTCCCGGCCGCAGTTTCAGCGTCATCGCAATTTGCGTTATGCTGACTCTGTTCGTTGGATTTCTGGATTATACAACCGGCCGCGAAATGGACTTTTTCCTCTTCTATTTTATACCCATAGCCATTTCAGCCTGGTTTGCCGGCTTATGGGCTGCTGTCTTTTTTGTCCTGCTGTCCGTTGTGACCTGGCTAGTTGCCGATATGTTGTCAAACCACCAACCATCCTCCTGGCTTATCGAGTGGTGGAATGCAGGGATTCAAGGGATCACTTTTTCCCTTGCGGCATTGACTGTGTTCGTTATCAGGAAGGCGTTCGACCAGAAACATGAATTGAATGCAAACCTTTCCGAGACTCTCCGTAGACTGGAGGAAGCGAGTAGCAAAAGGTGGCTTGCTGAACAGGAGATCATCCAGCGAAATGAGTTTCTTCGCCATATATTCGAATCCCTGACCCACCCGTTCTATGTCGTGGACGCCGATGACTATAGTGTCCTCATGGCTAATTCTGCTACGATTCAGGCCGGTCTGCCCCACGGCACAACATGCTATGCTCTTACACACCAGCGATCCGAACCGTGCAGCGGCGCGGAGCATTTGTGCCCTATGGAGAAAGTGAAAAACACCAGGGGACCCTTCACCACCGAACATATTCATTATGATAAAGACGGAAAAGAGCGGCATGTCGAAGTCCATGGCTACCCGGTTCTGGACAACGAAGGAAAGGCCTTTCAGGTTATCGTATACACCCTGGATGTTACCGGCCGCAAACAGATGGAAGAAGAGCTTCGCAAATCACGTGATGAACTTGAATTGCGTGTAAGGGAGCGTACGGCTGAACTCGTCAGGGCCAACGAGGATTTGCACAAGCAGGCTGCACTTCTCAATTTGGCTCAGGAAGCTATTTTTATCCGGGGTTTCGATCACACTGTAAAATTCTGGAATGACGGTGCAGCGGAATTGTACGGGTTCACGAGGCAAGAGGCTCTCGGCAAAGTTACTCAAGACCTTTTGCACACCGGATTTCCAGAGCCTGTCGATCGGATCGCGGGCCAAGTGCTCGAATCGGGACGGTGGGGGGGAGAACTGCGGCAAATCACCGCCACCGGGAAAGAAATATTTGTCGAGAGCCGTTGGGCCTTACAACGTGGAACAGATGGCGAGCCGTTGGGATTTCTTGAAGTTAACCGTGATATTACGCGTAGAAAGCGCGGAGAAGAAGCCCTGAGATCGAATATGGCAAGACTTGAATTAGTGAATGCGGAGCTTCAGGAATTTGCTTTCGTTGCCTCCCACGATCTCCAGGAACCTCTGCGCAAGATACACACTTTCTGCGACATGGCTAAAAAAAGATGCGCCCCGGTTCTGGACGGTACCAGCCAGGAATACCTCGATAGGGTCCTCGATTCGGCAAGTCGTATGCGGCGGCTCCTGAGCGATTTGCTCCAGTTCTCGCAGGTAGCCACGAGACACGAGCCGTTCAAAAGAATAGACTTGGCAAAAATTGTACAGGAAGCATCGGATGTCTTTGAAGCATCAATCAAAAATACAGGCGCTCTGGTTGACATAGAAAACATGCCGGCCATAGAGGCGGACGAAAGTCAGATGTTACGGCTCTTCCAGAATCTAATCGGTAACGCTCTTAAATTTCACGGCGCCGGGACTCCTCGTATCAAAGTTTATGGCAAGTTAAACGGGCGGGGGATATGTGAGCTTTTTGTAAAAGACAACGGCGCCGGGTTCGATCCGCAGTTTGCCGAACTTATTTTCAAACCTTTCCAGAGATTGCATCGCCGCAGCGAATATGATGGAACCGGAATGGGGCTTGCCATATGCCGCAAAATTGTTGAGCGCCATGGGGGAACCATCATGGCTGAGAGCGAGCAGGGAAAAGGTTCGACATTCATCATCCGTCTGCCTGTAAAACAAAATCGGTTTGGAGAATATTAACATTTGATTAACCTCGTTGCATGAGTTACCTGCGTGGGAGAGGGCACTGACGCACGGAATGCCTATATGGAGGAGAACTCCGGTACTCAGATCGCTCTCTATCGGTATCCTGTACTGCCCGGTTGGCCTTGGTTCGGGCGCGTTTGCCGCTTATCATGCCATTGGAGAGGGGTATCGCTTCCTCCCTTTATACGCTGGAGCAGCCGCGCTAATTACTTGCTCGGTTTTGTGGTGGTTAATCATTGAAATGCCTTGCCGCCGCAGCGTTGCGGCCGGAATCGTTGCCGGCGCCCTTGCCGGACTGCTATCCCACCCTGTGTGTTGGTATCTTCAGATTCTTGCGGCAAATATCGGACACTTGGTCCTACGTCCCGGCGCCTATTCCTCTTCTTTCGGGGAACCTCCAGTGGACCCATTAAACGGGC
>JBELAB010000003.1:0-20628 GCA_049509275.1 Syntrophobacteraceae bacterium
CGGATCCAACCTGGTTATAAATCATTCCAAAGCCGGAGGTAGTTCGGGGAAAAAAGCCGAGGAGGTTTGCCGCGAAATCGAGAGGTTGGGGCGTAAAGCCTTTGTTGTAGAGGCTGATATTGGAGTGAAATCATCTGTTAGGGAGATGATTGAGCTGATTTCCGGCTGGTACGGCCGGCTTGATTTTCTAGTGCTCAATGCTGCCAAAGCTCCTTTCAAGCCGATAGAAAAGCTGCTCGAGAGGGAAATTCGACAACTTGTCGAAACCAACTTCATCGGGAATATCTTCTGCATTCAGGAGGCTTTGCGTCTCCTGGGGGTCTCCGGGGGCAAAATCGTTTTCATATCGAGTCTCGGGGGCCGTTTCTACAACCCTGCATACCCACTTGGAAGCATGAAAGCGGCAATGGAGACGGTGGTGAGAGACTGCGCCGAGAGCCTCGCTCCAAGGAACATTTCCGTCAACGGAATCTGCGGTGGTGTAGTCAAGACGGACTCGTTCAAGGTGCTGCGGCAGCACATGGAAGAGCTTGAGCACATACCCGAGGAACTTTGTGTAAGTCCGGACGGCATTGCCGACGTAGCTGTTTTTCTTTGCAGCCCCGCCGCTCGTGGGATTTGCGGCCAGACCATTGTGGTTGACAATGGGCTGAGCAATAGACTATACCGCCCCGCATGGGCAGGAGAGCAGAAATCAAGGAAAAGGGGTTGACTCATATGAAACAAAATCTCATTGCGGAACAGAGGGTCCTGGAGGAGGTAAAAAAAGCGATCTCGGAGGGAATCGATATCGATCCGGCGAGTATTAAACCGGAGAGTTCCCTGATGAAAGACCTTGGAGCTGAATCGCTCGATTTTCTGGATATAAATTACCGCCTGGAGCAGACTTTCGGGATCAAAATGGCTAGGCGATCCGTTCTTGATCATATGGAAGAACTGTTCGGTGAAGAGAGCGCAATCGATTTGGACGGCAAGCTGACCGACAAAGGCGCCGAAGTGCTGGCCATACGGTACGGCGGGTCCGGCTATAAGCTTAATGCCGGCATGGACATGGACGATCTGCCTGCAATGATTACGGTCAGCTCTATCGTCGAAGGGGTAATGAATCTTCTGGATACGCTGCCGGAAAAGTGTGTTAACTGTGGGGCCCAAAGCTGGGACCTGCAAGAGGCAACCCGCATACATTGCGGATCGTGTGGCGAGGCGGCCACATTCACCAGTGGCGATGACCTCATGCAAATCTGGCTGACGCAGGTTCAGGACAATAAAAAAATCTTTTAACGACAGGATAAGCTTCAGGACCGTATTTGAATATGCCGAGAACAAGGAAGCGGGTGGTCGTTACGGGTTATGGAATGATCACACCGATCGGTAAAGACAGTCGGGAAACCTTCGGAAATGCTCGAAACGGAGTCTCTGGCATAGATTTCCTGGGTTCTTTCGAAACGGAGGGATTGCCCTGCCGAATCGGAGGACAGGTGGACGATTCCTGGCTGAATACTCTTCGGGCTAAAGGGATTCATGGAATAGAAAAATGCAGCTCACGCGGCCTCAAGCTCATGATATCGGCGGTTTCCGAAGCCGTCGGAGCGGCCCGCCTGGATTTAGTCGAAGACAGGGATAGAATAGGCGTAAGCCTCGGGTATCATGGGGAAAACCCTTCGGTCGAAGACATGCTCCTCTTATATCGCTATAGCGATAAAGACGTCTGGGATGTCGACGGCCTCACAAAAAACGGCGTTTATTCCTTCTTTAATTTCTTCCGCAGAAAACCCGATGTGGCCACCTCAATCCTGTCGATTCTGTTCGATTGCAGGGGCAGCAATCTTTCTATTGTTTCCGCTTGCGCGGCCGGGGCCCAGGCGATCGGCGAGGCGCTCGGGATCATCAGAGAGGGCAAAGCGGACGTGATGATTACGGGAGGGTGCGACTCCAATCTCAACTTTTCGGGTTTTGTGGGGTTTGTGCTGATCCGCGCGCTTGCAGAGAGGTACTCCTCTCCCCAGAAAGCGTCCAGGCCCTTCGACCGAAAAAGAAATGGCTTCGTCATGTCCGAGGGTGCCGGGGCGCTGGTTCTCGAAAGCCTCGATCATGCTCTTGAGCGAAAGGCTCCCATTTTCGCTGAAGTGCTTGGATACGGTTCGTCAGCCGATGCGTTTCGGATAACGGACATTCAACCTAAAGGCGACGGCGCCGTTTTCGCCATGCAGGGGGCCATCGCAGATGCCGGTCTTAGTTCCGCCGATATCGAGTACATTAATGCTCATGGGACTTCGACTCTCCAAAATGACCAGATAGAGACCCTGGCGATCAAAAGGATTCTGGGAGAAAGAGCGAAGAAGGTTCCAGTCAGTTCCAACAAGTCGATGATAGGCCACACCATTGCAGCCGCAGGCGCAATAGAGGCATGCCTTACCATAATGGGCATGAACCGTTCCGTGCTCCTGCCGACGATCAATTACGAATTCGCCGACCCGAAATGCGACCTCGACTACGTTCCCAATCGGGCTCGCGAACTGGAACACGGGGTCGCGCTATCCAATTCCTTCGGCTTCGGCGGGCAAAACGCCTGTCTATGCCTTGGTAAATTCCGCCAATGAAAGCCATCCCTGATAGCAGTTTGTCTCCTTTGACCGATCAAATCGTTATAACGGGGCTGGGAGCGGTCTGCTCGCTCGGTAATTCTATTAAGGAAATCGGTCGGGAGTTGACGTCCGGAAAGTCCGGCATCGGAGAAATTACGGGTTTCGATGTCGGCGAGTCAGGCTTTTTAGCAGCTCAGGTGAAAAATCCCCCCGCAATTAAGACCGATATTCATCCTCAGCTTGCCAAGTCAATGGGGAAGCATCTTTCGCTTCTGCTGGCCTCCACGGAGGAAGCCCTGGTGGGGGCGGGAATCGGTTCGGGCATGTTCGATCCTCAAGATATCGGCTTTTTCGCTGGTATGGGAATGGTTGATTATCACGTCGAAGACCTGCTTTCGGCCGTGCTCAAGTCGCTGAATCAAAGCGGCGATCTGGATTACGATAGATTCTTTCCCGCCGGATACCAGGAAATTTATCCTTTGTGGCCTCTAGGCATGCTTAATAATGTGGTTTTTTGCCAGGTCGCCATACACTTCAGTCTGCGCGGTGAGAACTGCGTTTTTTCGCCGCACGGGGACGCTGGGATTCAAGCTGTCGCCCAGGCAGTCAAAATTCTGGGGGAAGGAAAAGCAAAAGTGGCGCTCGCGGGGGGTGTGAGTGAGGAGATATCGCCGCTCAGCATCGCTCGGGCCAGGTTGAAGGGATTGATTCGGTCCCCTGAGTGCAAATCGGGAGCGGGAAGCCCAAAGGGGGCGACTCCCGGGATTGTCCTTGGAGAATGCGGGGCGATGCTGGTCCTGGAACCGCTGTCAGGCGCCATTGATAGAGGGGCAAACATCCTGGCCAAGGTCGTTGGTTTCGGGTTTGCATGCGAAAAGGACCGAGGGGGTAATTTCGCTTCCGAGCAGGCCATATTCTCCGCGATCAAGGGAGCGCTTTCTCAGGCCGGACTTGGCGCGGACCAGATCGATTTGATTATGTTCGGAAGTTTGAGTCAAAACGAGCTGGAAGCTGTCCGAGAGATTTTCGACATGGATCTGGAAGCGCCTATTATGGTCGCTACGTCCAAAACATTGGGTGAAACGCTGGCAGCCGGACCCATTGTGAATACGGCAATTGGGCTGAGTATTCCGAATTTGGCAGTATTGCCGCGGGATATTTGCCCATGCCTGCCACTGGGAGGCAGTCCACCCGGGGGCCCATCAAACACGGGTCGGGTCCTCATAAATGGGATCAGTTATGAAGGCCGATGCGCGTCCATGATCGTCGAGAAAACCGCCGGTGAAAATATATGAGACTTCTGCTCTATGACCGGATAACTACCCTGGCGCCCGGGGAATCGATTACGGGGATAAAGACCTTCTGCCTTTCTGAAGAGTATTTCCGCAGGCATTTCAGCAAGGAAGCACTCATCCCGGGGGTGATTTTCATTGAGGCCATGGCTCAGCTCCTTGGCTGGCTGATTATACATACCCATGATTTTCGGCTCTCGGCCGTAATGTCGCTGATCGAGGATGTGAAGGTGGCCCCCGATCTGAGGCCCGGTTTTTCCGCTGAGATTTCCGGACGCCTGGTGTCAACGTCGGTGAGCGATTCGCTGGGTTCGGCGCGGATGAGGGTTGAGGGCCGCGAAATAGCATCGATCGGCAGAATCATCTACGTCCATTCTTCCATGGCGGACCATGATGCGCTGCGTAGAATGTTTCGCTACTACGGGGGCTGGAAGGGGACCGACAAAGGCTGACATGGGCAACCGAAAGGTAGTAGTAACAGGTCTTGGACTTGCCACGGCTTTGGGGCTGGAAGTCGAGGAGAACTGGCGCAAAGCGCTGTCCGGGGTCTCCGGGGTGAGTAGAGTAAAGCTGCCTTGTGCCGGAAAATCGCCCGTTCAGGCAGTTGGGCAGGTTTCAGCCGAAGATTGGGGCCGGATTTGCCGCGAGTTCCCCTCCGAGGCCGAAACAGAAGGGGAGCGCCGGACTCTTTTTGCTCTTTGGGCCGCAAACAGGGCATTGAGCGACGCGGGGTTAGGGCAAAACGGAGGAGACCGATCGAGGTTTGGTGTGGCGCTTGGCGCCGGACTTGGAATAAATCGGCTGGAAGACATCTACAATTGGCTCAGCCCGGAGAGAAAATTCGATTCAGCGCGGTTTACGGCTGAATTGGGCCGGGTTAATCGGGAATCGATAATCCGCAATAATTCGAGCCAGCCGGCTACGGTTATATCCGGCAGATTCGGCCTGAGTGGAATGAATACGACGATTACTACCGCCTGCGCATCGGCGACTCAGGCCCTGGGCGTCGCTTATGGGACCATCAAAAGAGGAGATGCGGACCTCATGTTGGCTGGAGGCGCCGACTCAATGATAAACCCGGTGGGACTGGTATTTTTCGTGCTGCTCGGTTCGGCCGCTTTATCGAAAATCGAGCCTGAGTGCCTTTGCCGTCCCTTCGACCGAAAAAGGTCCGGACTGGTCATGGGCGAAGGGGCGGGCATGGCCGCCCTGGAAGATGAGTCTCACGCGCTGGCTCGAGGCGCAAGGATTTATGCTGAAGTTGCCGGATATGCCTCCACTATGGATGCGTGGCGGCTGACCGCTCCTCATCCTGAAGGGCAGGGGGCGGAGGGTTCCATGTCTCGGGCATTGGCGGATGCGGGGATCGGGCCGGGTGAAATCGATTATATAAACGCTCACGGCACATCAACGAAGCTGAACGATCTGGCCGAGACAATTGCCATAAAGAAGGTTTTTGGAGAATGTGCAAACCAAATCGCGATAAGTTCGAGCAAGTCCCTGATCGGTCATCTGCTGGCCGGCTCGGGTGGACCCGAGTTCGTGTTTACCGTGCTCTCGGTTGCCGGCGATAAAATTCATCCGACAATAAATCTATCCAATCCGGACCCGAAATGCGATCTTGATTACGTTCCAAATGTGATGCGGCAAAAAGTCGTTCGTGCAGCCCTGTCGAACTCATTCGGCTTTGGAGGGCAGAATGCCACGATTGTGGTAAGAAAATATTCAGGTGCGATTTAAGATGAAGCTGGACCTAAGCGGAAAGACCGCCCTTGTTACGGGGGGCGCGCGTGGTATCGGCGCCTGCATAAGCCGGACGCTCGGGACCGCCGGCGCCAAGGTTGTCATAAACTACAATAAATCCGGCGATAGGGCCGAAAAGCTCCGGAATGAGCTATGCTCAGAGGGATTTGAGTCGGAGATTTTCCAGGCGGACGTGAGCGAACCGGCTCAGGTGGACAGGCTTTTTCAATTTATCAGAAGCTATTCCGGTCAGCTCGATATCCTGGTAAACAATGCAGGCGTGATTCGTGACATGCTCCTGCTCGCCATGAGCCTTGCGGACTGGGATAGGGTCCATGACGTAAACCTCAGGGGAGCGTTTCTGACGATGCGCATGGCCGCTGAATTGATGGTGCCCAGACACTGCGGAAAAATGATAAACATCGCATCGGTGTCGGGAATTCGCGGCGGCCGGGGTCAGACCAACTACGCATCGGCCAAAGGCGGGTTGATCTCATTTACCCGCGCTTGTGCGATCGAGCTTGCGCCCAAGGGAATTCAGTTAAATGCGGTCCTGCCCGGTCTTATCGAAACGGAAATGAGCGTCCGTGCCAGGCGGCGTGCCGGGGAATCGCTTCTGGACCGCATACCTGCTCAGAGATTCGGCAAGCCGCAGGAAGTGGCTAACCTGGTCCTTTTCCTTGCCTCGGAACTCTCGGATTACATTACGGGGCAGGCAATCCCTGTGGATGGAGGTTTGAGCGTCTCATGATGCACATCTTGCAGGGGGTCGACATCGTGCCTGTTTCGAAAATGAAGAGCATCATGCTCGCGCGCCCGGAATTCGCCTCGGAAATTTTCACAGACAGAGAGCGGGAATATTGTTTTTCCAGGCCAAACCCCTACGTTCATCTGGCCGGGCGGTTCGCGGCCAAGGAAGCTTGTCTGAAGGCGCTCGGAACGGGATTGTCAGGTAGCGGAATAGACGGCGCGCTACGCGAAATAGAAGTTGCGCCGGAGAAGTCCGGCCGACCTTCTCTCCGGCTCAGTGGCTGGACAGAAAAAATCGGGCGCCGGAAAAGAGTTTACCAGTATACGGTATCCATTTCTCATTCAGGGGATTTTGCCATCGCGTCCGTAATTCTTACCGCCGATAAACCGGACTAAGAATCAGGGAGGGAGCCATCCCATGAGATACCTTCTAGTTGACCGAATAATGGCCCTTGAGCCCGGGAATAAAATAACCGGGGTTAAAAATGTCGCCATGAGCGAGGACTTTTTGGAATTCCATTTTCCAAGAAACCCGATCATGCCGGGTATAATGCTCCTTGAAGCTCTCGTTCAGCTCAGCGGTTGGCTCGATGCGGCATCTTCCGATTTCCGGAAGTGGTTTTTAGTTTCCAGGGTGTTGAAGTGTAGTTTCTACGGCTTTGTTCTTCCCGGTGACCAGGTGGAACTGACCGTTAGCGTGGGTCCTGCACCTTCGCATGACCTCAAGATCTACAGCGGTATTGCCAGGGTCAATGAAAAACGCAAGATAAAGGCGGAGTTTCAGGGAAACCTGGTCAACCTGGAAACCATCGAGGAAGTGGAAGAACAGAAACGGTTTTTTCAAATACTTACCCGCAGAGATTCAGGGATTTAGCAGTTGAGGATTTTAGCCAGGGACCAGGGATTAATTCTTTAATCCTTTAATTATAGTATGTAAGGGTTTCTCGATGTCTTTGCCAAGGCGGGTTGTCGTAACGGGAACAGGCCTGGTCACTCCCCTGGGAAGCGGAGTCGAGGCTAACTGGAGGGGTCTGCTGGCCGGCAGGACCGGAATCGAACGCCATGAGCGCGCAGGTCTGCCTGAACATCTCCAGTTCTTCGGAAAAGTCAAGGGGCTGGAGCGGCCGAATGGTATTCCGGCCAACATGGCCTCTCAGGTGCGGTTCCTGAACCGAGGTTCGATACTCGGGTTTGAGGCCGCAAAGGAAGCCGTGGAGAGATCGAATATCGATCTTTCTACTGTCCCAAGGGAGCGCAGGTCTCTATTGATAGCTTCGGGGGACCTTACATCGGTCGGATACGAGTTCATGCACCCAGCCTTCAAGGATGTGACAAAGCACGCCGAAAAGGGAGTGGATTTGTCTATCCTCAACAAATCCACCATGAACAAGGTAAATCCATTTTTCCTGCTCGAATCCATTAGCAACAATCTTTTCAGCTTTCTCTCGGCTGTATTGGAGTTTATGGGTCCAAACACGAGCCTTGCAAGCCTTTCACCCTGTGGCGCCCACGCCCTGGAACTCGCCTGCCGCAAAATTAGCGCAGCAGAGGCGGATATTGCGCTTGCCGTAGGGTGTGGATGCTGGATCAGTGAAATCCCCATGTACGAAATGGCCGGACTCGGGATATTGTCAAGGTGCAGGCATGGTCCGGCTTCATTCAGGCCGCTTGACCGGACGAGGGATGGATTCATTCCCGCAGAAGGGGGCGCCGCCATATTACTCGAAGACAGTGAACGGGCAAAGGCCAGGGGCGCCCGGATTCTGGCCGAAATAACAGGGGTTGGCAACTGCATCGAGCCTCAGCAGGCGAAAGGCTTGAGCGTTCCGGAGCAAATTTCGAAAAATTCCATCAGTGCCGCCCTGGAAGATGGGGCCGTGGACTGGCGGGACCTGGCTTTTATATGCCCTCACGGAAGTGGGACACGCAAAGGGGACCGCTCGGAGCTAAACTCTATTGCTCAAATCATGGGGGCTCCCAAAGATGAAGTTCCCGTTTGCGCCCTCAAGGCTTATACCGGGCACATGGGCGCGGCAAGCGACATCTGTGAAGTTATCCTTGGCATCGCAGCAATTAACGAAGGCATTGTTCCGGGGACGCTCAACTTCTCGAAAACCGAAGCAGCTTTCGAAGGCATGGGTATTTCAGCCTCGACCAGGGAGGCCAGGGGCAGAAGGTTTCTATCTGTTAGTTATGGAATAATCGGCCAGTGCTCGAGCATTCTGGTCGAGGGCCGGGCGCGCTGAACATGGGGAAAAAAGGGAAGGGCAAGACTTTCCAGATTGTCGAATACCTGGCCTTTTATATCACTGTTGCCATCGCAAGATCGCTCCCTTTAAGGGTGCTCAGGGTAATTTGCGGATTTCTCGGATACGTGCTCTATGCTGCTGTACCTCGAAGACGTAAGATAGCCCTGCAAAATATCAAGATCGCCTTCGGCGACAAGATGAGTGAAAAAGAGATAAGAGAGCTTGCCCGCTTGAGTTGCAAAGCTTTCTTCTTGACTGCCGTTGAAATGATCAAATCGCCCTTTCGTCTGGAGGGCGCAGGGATCAGCCGTGACCGTCGTTACAAGACCGAACATCTCGAACACCTTTTCCAGAAGGCAAAGATGATTCATGACGAAGCCGGAGGATGTATCTTCGTTACTCCGCACCTCGGCAACTGGGAAATGCTGCCCTATGTCAGCGCTCTGATCGGCATTCCACTTGCCATAGTCATTCGCCCACTCGACAATCCTTATCTCGAACGCGCTATTTTCTCCAGCCGCATCTCAAGCGGGCATTTCATGATTCCTAAAACAAACGCCATGTTCTTACTGGAACGCATGCTGCGGAAGGGCAAATCGATTGGGATGCTTCCGGATCAAAAGACCAGCAGGGGGCTAATAGTAAAATTTTTCGGAGAAAACGCCACAGTTACTCCGATCCCGGCGATGCTCGCTATCAGGCATGGGCGCCCGGTTGTTGTTGTCGCAGCGTGCCGCACGAACGATCCTTACTTTTTTGAGGGATTCATTTCCGACCCGATTTGCCCAGACCCGTATAGTACTGACGAGCGCTCCGAGATCGTGCGAATCACCGGGGAAATAAACCTGAAAATGGAGGAAATAATCCGGAGGTTTCCCGAACAGTATTTATGGATGCACAATAGGTGGAAAGCATCTGACAGAAAGCCAGTTTTTGGAAATAAAAACAGCGATCAGGGACCCTGACAGGGTGATGAAAAAGGGTTCTGTGCTAAAGCTCCGGAATTCAAAGCAGACGGCGTTATTCTGATCAAAGCTCGTCCCCGGCTCTTTTCTGAATTGTCATCCTCTGAATAAGAGCATCGAAAGGATGGTTTCTTAAGAATGCGCCGAAACCATTACGATAGGTTTCGACCGTGCCTACTCCATCGATTATCACATCTCTGATCATCCACTTCCGGTCTTTGCGCTCCAGTATATAGTCGACCGGGATGTGCTCATTGGCTCGCATTATTATAGTGCTCACTTTTAGGTATTTACCTTCGGGAGTCTCACCGGGGTATTCAATTGTCTCCCTTTTGAGGAAATCCAAAACGCGCCTGGAATAGGAATCCGTAAAAATACCTGTGAAAAGCGCCTGGTACTGATCGCGCTGCTTTGCTGAAAGCTTCTCCAAATAGCCTTGCAACGATTCCCTTGCCATTTCCCCGGGCAGGAAATTTTCAGAAATCAGTTTCCGAATCTGTGCAGCCCGTTCTTTGCGGTGTTCAGGCCCCTGGAGTGCAGGCTTAGTCTGGATGTCCATGGCTTCGCCGAGTACTGAGCGCACCTGGTCGGTAGCGCCCGATTGCGCTCTCAGAGGCGTAGCGGTCCCGATGACGATCAAAAAGAATGCGAAAAGAAAATTCCATACCCTAACGCCGAACATTTATAGCCTCCTTGTCAGCAACCGGGGCCGGCTCTTTCATAAAAGACAGAATTGCGGGCAGGATGAACAGTGCAGCGACAAGAACGCAGAGGCTCCCTGCCCACGCCACAAAACCCAGGCTGAAAATCCCCCTGTGGTTTGATATCATCAACGTGCCAAAGCCAATAGTGGTGGTTAAGGCTGCCAGGATGACCCCTTTGCCCGTACTGAAGGCAAGGCGTCCATACCCTGTCCGGCCCTCTCTCCATCTCTGAATAATGATAACCCCGTATTCTACGCCGGCCCCGACCACGAGCGGCATGAATATGCTGTTTGCAAGATTGAAATCGAAGTCTGCTGCTCCCATTATGCCCACTGTCCAGATCGTCCCTACTGCGAGTGGGATAAGAGATATAAGCATAAGCCGCAAACTTCGGAATGTAAATTGAAGAAGCAGCGCAATGGCGACCAGTGCGTAAATGGAAGCGTTGATTGAGGCTTTCTTGAAAGACGACGCAAAAACATACAGATTAATGGGGTCGCCCAAGACCTCAGGGTTCACCGATTGTAGGTCGTTGACAAAGCGCGTCAATGCTCCTTCCTCCCAGATCGACTCCCTGGGATAAACCCTGATAAGGTATTTCCCTTCCTCAAAAAACTGCTCTCTCAGTTGCAATGGGACGTCCATGATACTCATTGGAGAAGCCGAAGAGCTCTCTTTTATCAGGGTCCACTGCTCAATAACGTCTTTTTTAAAACGCCGGCGGTATTCAAAAAGTCTATCAGACTCAGTGGGTGAATTGTCAAGCGATTGGACGATCCTGTCTATCGATTCCTTGACTTTAACCATTTGTCCTACCAGGGGCTTGGAGGCTCCCCACTTCTCAGCCTGTTCATCCTGCATTTTGAACCTGATCCTCTGAAGGACCTCGATCAATTTGGCCTTGTAAGGTGAACCGGCGCTCGGCTCTACTGTCCCATCGAGGTTGCTGTGGCCGGGTTCCGTTGCCCAGAGTGCAACAGATGGTTTCAGCTCGGGAACCAGGAGCGCAATAGACCTCAAAACCGGTATTTTTTCTTCCTGGTTCTCTGGAAGTAGTGAGAAGATATTATCCACCACCGAAACGGTCGGCAGTGCTTTGAATTTTGCCGACTCGGTTTTCGCTTCTTCAGGCGAGTGGGTGAGGACTCCCGCCGAAATTATCGAGCGGTCTGAATTCTCGACCAGGGCTTTTTCCCAATAGACCGATTCCGAGTTTTTGGGCTGGAGGCGCAGGGGATTCAGATCGAACTTCACGCGGGCAGCGCCGATGAAACCCGCTATACTGAGGATCAGAGCTGCGACGAGAATAGCTCGAACGCCCCTCGGGCCGAGCCGCAGAAGATACCTTTTATGTCCCTGAGTGGCGGATCGTCCGGAAAGAGGCTTTTCGACAGCCAGATAGTGACTCAGCGCAGGCAGTACTGTGAAGTCGGCTAACACGATAAAAAGAATTCCCATCCCGGTTATCATGCCGAGTTCCATCAGGCCCCGAAAACCGGTAAGAATAAAGGGAAGGAAAGAAAATGCGGTGCTCAGACCCGCCAGCATTATCCCGGGGCCTGACCTGTCCATGACCCTTTGGATAATAGCGGAGCGACTCCCGTCATAGCGATCTCTTTCCTCCTCAAATCTGGCAAACCAGTGGATTGCGTAATCAACTCCAAGACCGCAGAGCATCGGCGCAAAGACGATCGAAAGGATATTCAAATGACCTATGAAAAGCGCCGTCCAGCCAAATGTCCAGCACAGACCCACGACAAGGGACAGGGTGATTATCAACGGATGGCGAAACCCTCGAAGAAACAAAACCATTACCAGCATGACTCCCAGCATAGATAACCAGGTCGCATTGGTCATATCCGCCATTGCCGTCAGCATTTCATCGTTGCCAAGCGCTTCCTGCCCTGTGACCCCGGCTTCACAGTCACTGAAGCCGGATGTCTTGAGTTCGTGTATATAACTTCGCAGTTGGCTAAGAGGTCCCAGAGTCTTGCTCACCTGTCCGAGAACTTTGCTGGGCATCACCTCGGCCATCAGCAACTTCTTTTTGCCTTCCCAAAGGTAGCCCTCTTTTTCAAGATCCCACGCCCCGCTTTTGAAAAATGAAGACCAGGGGGAAACATACTTTTGTGTGCCGGAAAGATATCCTGAACACCCATCCAGAACCTTTATCAGAAATTCGAGGTCCAACGGCTTGGTGTCTTTACCGGAGTCTTCCGGGGTAACCTTATCGTCGAGGAAGCCGGTAAAAAACTCGCCGACCATCCTGGAGGCCATATCCTGGTTTACCAGTTTGAAAAAATTAAGAAGGTCAGGGTCATCGGCCATCTTGTGGACGAGAACAGAGTTCCGTTCGAGTGTGTTCCTGATGCTGACGAGCTCGGGTTTATTGAGGTAATACAGCAGCCATTTCTTTAACTCATCCGGATTTATTCTGTAAAATACGTCTTGAAAATGTTCGGGGTCGGCATGGATTTTTGAAACTATGGCGTTCATGAACTCGATGGCCCTGTTCTGTGTGGGGCCTCGGACGACAAGCACGAAGGTGGTTTTCCCGTGGAAATTGAATTCGCCCAATATCCGCGTTTTGGCTATAAGGGGATGTCTGGGGGAGATGAGCTCAAGCTGCTCGGTTCGCACTTCAAGCCGAACAGCCGCAAGCCAGAGCGAGGCGATGACGCTCAGCAATGCGGCTGCTAGAATAAAACGTGGCCTGGGGAGGACCCAAGCCACGAGGTCTTTCAAAAATCTCGCAAGCAAATTCATTCTTGTCCTGGCCGGAAGTCTGTAACAATTTTCATATAAAAATCAGATATGCGCTTGCCAGGGAGGTTTTTCAAGGCATATCGGTTCTTTTGCCCGTCGCGTAATCTAAACGCGCAAGCGAGACGTGGTAATTGTACAACGACCGGAGATATTCACCCTGGTTTTTTCCATAGCGGTCTATGGCATCGAACATATCCCGGGCTGTACCGATGCCCAGATCGAAATTGGAAAAAGCCGTAACAATCCACCGGCGTGAACCAACGGCCGCCTGCTCGTAAGCCGTGAAGGATTTGTTGGCTTCAACAGCGTCCTGGTAATATTTTACCACCTCGATGGGGATGTTTTTTTCGGCGAATTCCTGAGTATTGCGCATCTTCTGATATTCAGCCCTCACTTTGTCGAGCTTTCCCGTTCCGATACCGATATCCCAGTGCCACTGTGCCCCGGCAAAAAATCCAGCGTAAGCATGATTGAATTCATCGGGTATGTATTATCGAACTTTTGGCGGTCGGGTGCGCCGGCAACCGATCCGATGGCGGCGGCAAAAAAGGAGGGATACAGGTCGGATTTGGCGGCGTCACTCAGTTTTCCCTTAGCTTCGACCCCTTTTTTCACTTCCAGGAGCTCGGGTCTATTTGCCAGAGCACGCTGGGTATATTCCTCTTCAGGTTCAAGGGCCACCGGATTTTTGGGCAGTTCAGTCTCTTTGATCCTGAATTGTTCGTGTTCGGGCAATCCGATTGCTTTTTTTAAAGCGATGTAGGCGGTGTGAGACCCTGAGTCGGCCTTGGCGGCAAAAGCTTTAACCTCGGCTCCAAAAGCGTCCATCCGGTAAAGATCGCTGGCGTCAACATTTTTTGCTTTCAGTTCGATTAACCGTCTGATGCGCATGCCGGCGTCATTTATGTACGAGTCGGCATCCCTGGCGGCGTGCTTGCCCTGCAACGCTATAAGATATGCGTAATAAAGCTCCTTGACGTTAAGAACGACCTGGTTTTGCCGTTGTTCCCTGGCCGCTTTGCGAGCTTCTACCCCTAATGCGGCGGCATCTTTGCGGTTGGATATCTTCCCGAAGGTATAGAGGGGCTGTGTGATAGCAAAATCGAGCCTTCCGAAAACACCGATATCCCATGGTTGGTCATGTGAAACGAGAACGCCGGTGTTTGGACCAGTCAATACTACCGTGGGGACTTGAGCGTCTTCGACCGGACCGGCTGTTGCCGTAAGATCAAACTGTGGGAGCAGGCCGCCCTTCGCCTCTTTATATTGGCTCTTGGCCACCTGTATGTCCTGTTCGGCCATTTTTAACTCAGGGCTGGTCTCCAGTGCCATTTGAATGAGTTGATCCAGACTGAAGACCCTCGGTTCGGCGGCTTGAGAAGCTCCAAATTTCAACGTGATGATAAAAAAACAAAGGAGCACCAGTAAAGAACGGCTTTGGAGAAAGGCTTTCTCGGTCATCGGGCAACCTTCGTGAGCTGGAATTAATTTTAGGTTATTGGGAAGCTTTTATACAGTAATTGCCGTCTGATTTAAAGGATTAATCTTTCACTTGCTTTTCAAAAAACTTATGTCTCCAGACTCTGGCATGTAGGGCTTGAGCGTCATTTAGGCGTTATTGCGCCGCGGAGTCGCCCTATTTTCCTTAAATTGGCCGGTTCCAAACCTTTAAAGTGGCGGATTCGAAACCATGCTTTGAAAAAATTGACATTAGCCTCCATCTCTGATAGCGAACCTTGTTCCCGGTTAGGTGCAAAATGAATGCAGGGGGACTGCCGACCGAGGTAGATTATGCGGCGACTGTTAATTATTAATGCTGACGATTTCGGATTGACCAGAGGGATTAATCTTGCCGTATCCGAATGCGCTGATGCCGGACTGCTTCGAAGCGCCAGCTTAATGGCCAACGGAGACGCTTTCGATGACGCGGTGGAAATTGTCAAAGAGCGGGAGGAGTTCGGGACGGGAATTCATTTTGTACTCACTGGTTTAAAACCGCTGTTGCCTATGGAGAAACTTTCCGGTCTTATCGGTCAGGAGGGATTTCTGCCCTCGGGACCTGGCGAACTGTTGAAAAAAATCGCGGCGCAAAAGACGCTGAGGGATGCGATCAGAAGAGAGCTTTTTGCTCAGACAGAGAAAGTTTTTGATTCCGGAATCACCCCTACGCATTTCGACAGCCATAAGCATGTTCATATAATTCCAACGGTGCTCGATATTATCATCGAAATAGCGGAGCGTTTTTCGGTAAAATGGATGCGCGCGCCTTTCGAAGCCATGGGCGCGTGGAGGTTTTTGTCTGATCTGGAAATGGGCCAGCGGGCCAAATTCGTGAAACAGTTTGCTGTGGCTCACACAAGTATTCTTGCTCGACCGATTTTCAGGTCGCGAATTCGCAAGGCTGGAATTCAAACGCCTGCCGGGTTATATGGTATTTCTCCCACCGGGTTCATCAACGAGAAAATTATTCGGCGCATCTGCCGGATGCTGAAGCCGGGCCTAAGCGAGTTAATGACTCATCCGGGCATAGTGGACGCGGATCTTGTCCGCCGCAAGTCACGGCTGCTCAGTTCCCGGGCAAAGGAAAAAGAACTCCTCGTTTCCGCAAGGGTGAAAAAGCTATTTGAAGAGCACGAGATAATAGTCCTCCATTTTGGAGAGATGAATCAGTGAGCGATTATGGCGGGGAAGTGAAGTGAAAATGGTGTCAAGGTTTCGCTTCGCTTGGCTTCGCCCCCACTTCACGTTGTGAAGTGGGCTTGCCCGGCCTCCCTTACCGAAGTGCGAGCGCGCAGGCCTAGCGCTCATTCTCGACAGCCCACCCACCCGCGAAACGGGGCGGGGGCGGGAGGCCTCAATGGTCAAACGGCTTCAGATGAATGTGCTTTATCTCTTCATTTAGAAAAAACCTGCTTTCCTTAACTTTCTTCTCAAGCATACCCGTTGTAAAAATAATCTTGTTCAGTGCTGCAAAACTGCCGAGGCTTTTGACCGCCGCCAGGGTAACCAGAGTGTCCAGGCATACGGCGTAAACTATTTCGTTATCCCCTTTCACGGCTATAATGTCAACCGGCCGGTCGGCGATTCGTGGAGGCATGTAATTGGCGACAGTGCTGAAGCCGAGTTCTTGCAGCATCATGTATAGATGGCATTGAAGCGTTCTGTGAACGGCCCGTTCGCTTCGAAAGGGTTTGGGAATTCTGAGCCACGCTTTTTCAAGTTGGCTTTTCCATAAATCCAGATTACGGTCCAAATCCTCGCTCATTTAACCCTCCGCTCAGATTATCACCAGTTCTTCGGTGGCTGTATTCAGAGATTCAATGCCGTCACTTGTGACAAGATAGGTATTTTCGAGTCCGGCAACTCCTTCGTCCGGAATTATTACCTTGGGTTCGAACGCGAAAACCATTCCCTCCTGAAGCTCCAGTTTCTGCCCCTGGGCGATAAATGGAAATTCGTCGAGCTCAACGCCTATACCGTGTCCGACAAAGGTAATCCTTGGATCTGAGCAGCCCATGAACCACGAGGCCCATCCAGCTTCTCGAGCCCACCGCCATACGGCCTCATAGAGTTCGCCCGTGACGGCGCCCGGACGCGCCAGATTTCTGAAGCGGGCATGCACCGACTGAACGAATTCGTATGCGCCGGCGAGCCTTAAGGGAGGCGGGCCTATGCAAAAATTCCTGGTTTGATCGTTTGCATACCCGTTCCAAATAATAAATGTATCGACGCTCACAATTTCACCGGCGTTTATTTTTCTGTCCCCTGCGCCTTGACCGAATGCCGGCGAAATGCCGGGACCTCCCGTAGCCGCATCAGCATAGGAAGGAACTGCGGCATTCGGTCCCGAGAGAATGTGTCCGAAAAACATCTCCATATTAAAGGTCCTGAAGCGAACTATTCCTGAATTGCCGGACTTGCGTGAGAAAGCCTCCAACTCAGCGCACAGTTCGAGTTCGGTCATTCCAGGCGTGAGAATATGCGGGACCCATTCAGCTACCAGTTTCGATATGGCGCCGGCATCCCGCATTATCCGGATTTCCCAGGGTGATTTTATCGTGCGTACCTGACGTATGGGGCCGCTTATGTCAACGATCTGCTGTTTGGGAAAGATCTTTTCGTCGTAGATGAAAAATGCGTTGGCCGGGAGTACGTCAAGTTCGAAACCGATTGTTTTGGGTTCGCTGGTCCCGCATGCTTCAAAGGTGGCTTCGCGCACTTGAGCCAGGCTCTTCATCTGGGTTATAGGCCGCAGAGGCGATTCCGCCTCAGCTCGTGCAAGGCTTCGCCGCACAATGAAGACCGGGTTCCCTGATGAGGGCACAATGAGGTGAGCATCCTGAACCGTGCCTGTGAAGTAGAATAGATCGGCATTTTGCCTTATTACTGCGGCGTCGACTCCATTTTTCCTCAGCAGTGTCTGCAGCGCTACAATCCTGTTTGCAATCTCGCCTGCGGGTATGATCTGCAACTGGTTTCCTCCAAATCTTTTTAAGACAAACAATCCGCGCCTGGGTCAGTGCATGCCTGCTCCGGATGAAGGAGCCCCGGAGCGCCCCTTTCTCATCACTAAAGTAAGCGGAATGAGAGTAGCCGTCGCGATGGCAAGTGCATAAAAAGTGTCGTTGAACGAAAGCATGCTCGCCTGACGTAAAATCTCCTGGTAGAGGACTGCAAGTCCTCCCGTTGATGGAGCGGCCGCCGAATGATCCATCTGGAGAAATCCCTGCGCTCTATGATAGGCCTCCCGGAAGGCTGGATTGTAAGGAGTAATTCTTTCAGAAAGAAAGGTCTGGTGGACTTGGGCGCGCTGCGAGAGGAGTGTGGCGCTGAAGGCGACTCCGAAACTGCCCCCCAGGTTTCTCACGAGGTTGAAGACTCCGGATGCGTTGCCTATCTGTTCCACCGGGACGCTAACGAAAGCTGCCGTGGAAAGGGGAACAAAAAACAGTCCAAGGCCAAAACCCTGGACCAGCCGAGGCAAGGCTATCGTGTAAAAGTCCGCCTGGAGGTTGAAATTGGACATCATCCATAATGCATAAGACGAGGTGCTGAGACCTACGAACAGGAGGAGCCATGGTTTGATTCCCTTTCTCAGCAAAATGCCTGCAAGAGGCATTACAAGAAAGCTCGATATACCTCCCGGACCCAGGATCAGTCCGGCCCACAACGCCGTATATCCCATTAGCTGCTGAGTGTAGAGGGGCAGCAGAACGAAGCTCCCGAATAGAGAGAAAAAGCCCAGAAACATCATTATAGTTCCGGCGCTGAAACTCCTGTCCCGGAAAATCCTGAGATCGACAACGGGATGTTCGGTGTAAAGCTCCACAATAATGAAAAGAGTCAAAGCCAGCGCAGCCGTAATTGAGAGGATAACAATGAAATTAGACTGAAGCCAATCCTCACGCTCCCCTTTATCCAAGACTATTTGAAGCGCGCCGAGGCCAAGGGTAAGCAAGAAAAGCCCCCATTTGTCGATTCGGAACACCTCCCGCCTTATGTAGGCCGGATCGTGGATGAAAAGAGTCGTAATGAAGACGGCGAGTACTCCGACCGGCAGGTTGATGTAGAAAACCCATCGCCAGGACCATTCATCCGTAATCCACCCGCCTATGACCGGTCCGACTATGGGGGCCATTACAACGCCCATCCCGAAAACGGCCATTGCCATACCGTGTTCGCGCCGCGGGAAGGTTTCGAGCAAAATTGCCTGAGAAAGCGGCTGGAGTCCGCCTCCGCCGAGACCTTGCAGGACCCGCGCCACTACGAGCATGCCAAGAGATGGCGCAGCGCCGCAAAGAATCGAGCTGGCCGTAAAAAGCAAAAGGGAAAATATCAGATAGCGCTTCCTGCCGAAAACGCTGGCCAGCCAACCGGTAATAGGAATTATGATGGCGTTGGAGACAAGATAGGACGTGAGTACCCATGTGACCTCGTCCACCCCCGCGTTCATGCTCCCCTGAATATGTGGGAGGGAGACGTTGACTACACTGGTATCCATAACCTCGATGAAAGTCGGGAGCATCACCGAGAGGGCTACAACCCATTTATTGACCTTTGGGCGGTGTTCGATCTGAGAGGTCATGGTTTTTCTGAGGATGGCCACAGAGCAATGCTGGGGGTGTTTTGCAGCAGATGAGAACCGCTCCTGTCCGCCACATTTACGGTCACATCCAGAGACGCTCCGACCCTCAGCGGATGGTCAGGGGGGGGTGGTTTGTCCAGTTCGATCCTCACCGGAACCCGCTGAACGACTTTGATCCAGTTGCCGGTGGCATTCTCGGGTGGAATGAGGGAAAAAGCTGCGCCGGTCCCTGCCCTGATTCCGGACACTTTCCCTGTATACGGGTATCCGGGATAGATATCGGCCGATACCGTGGCGGGCTGCCCGACACGCACGTTCGTGAGCTGAGTTTCCTTGAAATTTGCTTCAATGTAGATCTTGCTCAGAGGGACAACCGCCATCAGGGCCTGTCCCGGCTCAATCCGGTCGCCCACCTGAATATTTCTTTGGGCAATGTAACCTTCCATTGGCGCCGCAATCATGCAGTAAGAGAGATTGAGCCGAGCCGCCTCAAGGTCGGCCATTGATCTGTCACGTTTGGCTTTTAGCGCCTCAACTTTGTGGAGCTGGACATCGACGTTGGCCCGCTCGCTTCTTGCGGTCTGAAGCTGAGCCCTGGCTCTGGCCACCTGTTGGGAGGAGGCCGCAAGAGCCGACTCTAAGGCGGCTATCTGGGAATCTACTGCTCTCAATTGGGCCTTCGCCTTGTCATACGACGTTTGTGCCTGCTCTCGCTGGCGTTGGGTCCCTGCCCCCGAAGCTGAAAGACTGTCGAAGCGTTTGTAGTCGCGCTCAGCTTGGACGAAATCGGCTGTAGCGGCGGCGCGGCTGTTCCTTAGTTGTTCAATATTGTGCCTGGTTTGAGTCTCTGTATCCTGGGCAGCCTTTAGTACAGCCTCTGCGGCCTCTATCTGAGAGGATGTCTGGATATTGACCGGAGGCACCATTATTTCTGCGGCTTTGAGGTCGGCCTCATCTCCCTCGAGCGCCGCCTTTGCTTTATCAAAGGCAACTTTGTAATCGGCTGAGTCCAGTTCGATGAGGGGTTGTGCGGCCTGGACCGCATAATCGTTATCCACGAACAATTTGAGAATAGTTCCGGGAATTCGGGCGCTAATCATCGCGCTGTCCGCCCTGGCATAAGCATCATCGGTGGATACATAATTTCTCTCGAAAACCCACCAGTAGATGCTCGCCACAACCGCCACAACCAGGACGATGAATCCTCCGATCTTGATTCGCCGCGGACCGCCGTTATTCTTCGGGGATACGGATTCGGTTGGTTTTTCGTTTTCCATATTCGATGCCATGAAAGCCCGTTGCAGGGCGGAGTCTGTAGTGGGTTTATCCCCTCCCGCGTGGGAAGCGGGGTCCTGTCCGATCGAAACTAATCTATGGGCCCGCCAATTGCCCGCTCCAGTTCAGCCTTGGCAATTTCGTACCCGTAGAGGGCCTGATAAAAATCTGCACGCGTCTGGGCCAGAAATACCTGTGCGTTCAAAACCTCCAG
>JBELAB010000030.1:0-13316 GCA_049509275.1 Syntrophobacteraceae bacterium
GTCATCCCGACATAATCGATTGGAACTTCGACCTCGCGGCGCTCAAGTTTATCCAAAAGAGCGCATACCTTTACTGATTCAGGACACAGGTTCGAGACATAATCAAGGAACCACTTGAGAGTGACACCGGAGTCTACTATATCCTCGACGACCAGCACATGGCTTCCCTGTAAAGGAAGCTCTACGTCCTTTGTGATCCTGACATTTCCGCAAGTCTGGGTCTTATCCCCGTAGCTGGCCAAGCGCACGAAGTCAATTCTGACGGGAAGGTCAAGACGCCTTGCAAGATCGGCCATAAAAATAAAGGCCCCCTTAAGAATACCGATCAGGACAAGATTTTTGCCTTTATAGTCACGGTTTATCCGCTCCGCCAGGTGATCAACACACCTGCTGAGCTGATCGGGTGAAATGCGCTCCAAAAGTTGATAATCAGCCATACTGATGAGTTTGCAAAACACCCATGTCGTTCAACAATCCCGCATTCTACTGAAAACAATACTAAATTTCAATTCCATTCCCAGCGGCTGCATTACGAAAATAGTCTTCGTCCAGACAGGCCCGAGAATGAATGAGTCAGGGGAAACCACCTTCTTCACGGACAGGATTTTGTTTTCCCTTTTTCTTTTATATGTTATTTTGCGCCGACATGATCCTATACCCACAATCATCCTGACCGGAGGAAACAGATGCGTGAGAAGGTCGAACAAGCGCTTGCCAAGATAAGACCCATGCTGGAGAGAGACGGCGGAAGTGTTGAGTTGATAGAGGTAGATGGTTCTGTTGTCAAAGTGCGGCTGACCGGGGCCTGCCGGGGCTGCCCGATGAGCCAGATGACTTTGAAATCGGGTATCGAACGAATAATTAAGCAGGAAATCCCCGAGGTCAGCGAAGTTGTCGCCGTTTAGCGCGTAAGTGGAGCTGAGGTTTTCGAGCATAGCTTCAGCTTTTGCTTTTGGCCGTCTACGCACCTCGGCTCACTTATTGTAAGGCTCGCCTTTTATAATCGTTAAAGCGCGATAGAGCTGCTCAACGAGCACCAGGCGGGCGAGGTCGTGGGGAAGTGTCATCTTCGACAAAGAGAGCACGTCGTGGGCGCTTTTCAGCAATTGGCCGGATAGCCCGACCGGTCCGCCCACTGCCATCCAGAGGTCCGATACTGCCGAAGCTATGAGTTTTTCCATCAGCTTTGACAGCCCGGTGGAATCGAGATCGCGCCCTCTTTGGTCCCACACGATCAGATGTCCCTGGCGTCCCGCCAATTTCAGAATGCGCTCGCTCTCACGCTCACGGACGAACATGTCCCCAGCCGCCGCCGTGATCTTCTCCGCCTTTATGTAGTGAGTCTCCACCGGACAGTAATGCCGAAGTCTTTCCAGGTAACGGCCTATGGCAGACTCTATGTCGCGAAAGGCCGTCTTGCCGACGAATACCAGATGAATGCGCATGCCGTTCTTACCCATGTTTGGGCGAAACCGCCGCCATAAGGAATTCCCGGTTTCCCTTCGGCCCCAATATGGGGTATGGAATTATTCCAACCACCTCAAATCCAAGCCCGGCTGTAAATTTAGCCAGCGCATCGCACACCTCCTCGTGTATGCGGGGGTCCCGAATGACCCCTGCGCCCTTCGATGCCTGCTCACGGCCTGCTTCGAACTGCGGTTTTATGAGTGCGACGAGCACCGCTTCGGTTTCCAGAAAATTGAGCACAGATGGAATCACCAGCTTGAGAGAAATGAAGGATGTGTCGATGACGGCTATCTGAACAGGCTCGGGTATGAGTTCGGCAGGCAGGTACCGGATGTTTTTCCTTTCAAGCGGGATCACACGAGGGTCATTCCTCAGTTTGAGCGCAAGCTGGCCATATCCAACATCAACTGCATAGACCCTGAGTGCTCCGAACGAGAGCAGACAATCGGTAAAACCTCCCGTTGAAGAGCCGACATCCATAGCAATCCGGCCGGAAACCTCGATTGAAAACGCACGAATCGCATGTTCGAGCTTCAGACCGCCCCGGCTTACGTACGGGATTGCGTCCGCGATAATGCAAATCTCTGAGTCTTCGGGGACTTTTTGTCCGGCCTTGGTCAGAACCTGGCCGTTCACCATGACTTTTGCAGCCAGGACAAGCGACCGGGCACGTTCGCGAGTAGGGGCAAAACCTTTATCGACGAGCAGTTTGTCCAATCGCTCGGAGGACTTGGCCATGGCTGAAATCTAACAATTTAAGGGCAGCTGTCTCAATGGCATCGGCGTCGATTCCACAGAGATTTCTCAATATGGTCTGGCTTCCATGAGGAACAAAAAAATCCGACACGCCCAAACGCTTTAATGCCTTCGGGAAAAACGATTCTTCCTCGAACATTTCCAGGACCGCGCTTCCAAAGCCACCCTGGAGTTTGTTCTCTTCAACAGTAATAACCCTGCCCGTTTTTTTAGCCCAGGCCATGATCAATTCACGGTCAAGAGGCTTTACAAACCGGGCATTTATGACTGCCGCTTCGATCCCTCCCGAATCGAGCCGCCCAGCGGCTTCAATTGCGCTCTGCACGGTGGAACCGATGGCCACTATGACCAAATCTTTCCCCGGCCGCAGCAGTTCGCCCTTCCCGATCTTCAGTGACATGAGTTCGTCATCGAGCTTTACGCCGATCACGTTTCCCCTGGGATAGCGCACGGCAGCCGGACCGCCGTGATCGACCGCCGTCTTCAACATATGCTGAAGCTCGTTTTCATCCTTCGGGGCCATCACCACCATATTAGGCATAGAGCGCAGATACGACATGTCGAACAGACCATGGTGCGTAGGCCCATCTTCGCCCACTATCCCGGAGCGGTCCATCGCAAAAACTACCGGAAGGTTCTGAAGGCAGACATCGTGCAAAATCTGGTCATAAGCCCGCTGGAGAAAAGTGGAGTAGACGGCCACCACCGGCTTGAAACCCTCCGTGGCAAGACCGGCCGCAAAGGTTACGGCATGCTGTTCTGCTATACCGACGTCGAAAAACCTGTCCGGAAAGGTCTTGGCGAAGCAGTCGAGCCCGGTACCCTCGATCATTGCGGCCGTAATGCCGATCAATTTGGGGTTGGTGTCAGCCAGCTTCTTCATCGCCCTCCCGAAAATTTTGGTATAGGAGGCGCCGGAGGAGTTAACGCTCCTGCCGGTTGCTATATCAAAGGGACCTACCCCGTGAAAGCTCGTGGGGTCCTTTTCAGCAGGCGCGTAGCCCTTTCCTTTTTTGGTCAGCACATGAATCAGAACAGGACCGTCCACATTGCGCGCTATTTCGAATGTCGCTATCAACCTGTCGAGACGATGCCCGTTTATAGGGCCGATATACTGAAACTCGAGGGCCTGGAACAGCATTCCGGGGGTAAAAAAGCTGATCAATGAATCAACGCTGCGCCTCAACACCTGGAGGATATTCGGGCCGACTCCGGGGATCGATTTGAGGACATCCTCCATTTCCCGCTTCAGATACATCAAGGTTTTTCCCGAAAGCTTGCGGCTCAGAAATGAGGAAAGAGCGCCAACATTGGGAGAAATGGACATCTCATTGTCGTTGAGGACCACAATGAGGTTTCTGGCGAGGTCTCCTGCGTTATTGAGCCCCTCGAAAGCCATTCCTCCGGTCATGCTGCCGTCACCAATCACGGCAATCGCCCGAGCCTTGCTTCCCTTGAGATGATTGGCGACCGAAATACCCAAGCCGGCGGATATCGAAGTGCTGGAGTGGCCTGTCCCGAAGGCGTCATACCTGCTCTCGGAGCGCTTGGGGAAACCACTTAATCCGCCGTACTGACGCAGGGACCCAAATTCCTTTTGGCGCCCAGTCAGAAGCTTGTGTGCATAAGCCTGGTGGCCTACGTCCCATATGAAACGGTCGTACGCGGCATCGAATACGTAATGAAGAGCTATTGTCAGTTCCACTACGCCGAGACTGGGAGCAAGGTGCCCGCCGTTTTCGGCAACAGTGCCTATGATTCGAGCACGTATTTCTTCAGCCAAATCGTGAAGTTGCTGGTAAGATAGACTTTTGAGCTGATGGGGGACTTCGATACAGGAAAGAGTCCCTTTGCCCATCGTTTTGTTTTTCAATTTAATCCCTCTAATTAGAATTCTTGCAGTATCAGTCCCTGCCAATTAATGAAAAATCCGGATACAAGTCAAGATAATTTATCCGAATTATCCTCTGCGCACCAACAAGTACCGTGCAATGGCCCGCAACGGTTCAGCTCTTACATCGAAACCCGCCAGCGCGTCCAGGGAACTCTCCACATGCTCCTTTGCGGCATCCCTGGATTGGGCAATGCCCAGCAGGGCGGGATAAGTCATTTTGTTTTTGGCCGCGTCCGATCCCGGTGTCTTGCCCATGAGCGCGGGATCTCCCTCAACGTCAAGAAGATCGTCAGTAATTTGAAACGCAAGCCCGAGGTGATGGCCGTAATTCTTTAGCGCACCTGTCTGTACTTGTTCCCCACCGCCAAGAACGGCCCCGATCTCCAGTGAGGCCGAAAGCAAAGCTCCAGTTTTATGAATGTGCATGTACTCAACTGTCGCGAGGTCTACCTTTCGGTTTTCACATTCCAGATCGATTACCTGCCCTCCTATCATTCCTCTGTAGCCGGCGGCCTTGACGGCAATCCGGATCACTTCCGTCACTTTGCGAGGGCTCGCACCGCATAGCGCGAAATATTCAAAAGCTTCCGTCAACAGAGCGTCTCCTGCCAGAATAGCGATCGCTTCCCCGAACACTTTGTGATTGGTAGGGACCCCTCGCCTGAAATCGTCATTGTCCATGGCGGGCAGGTCATCATGAATCAGAGAATAGGTGTGAATCATCTCAAGGGCGCAAGCAGCCGGAAGGACCGGCTCAATATCGCCGCCTACCACTTCCGCCGACGCCAGACACAGGATCGGACGCAGCCGCTTTCCCCCGGCAAACAGGCTATAGCGGGCAGCTTCGATTACGCTTTTTTGAAGCCCGGAGGCGACGGGAAAAATCTTTTCCAGTGCGTCCTCAACAAGCTGCTTTCGCCGGCTTAAATAAGTTTTCAGGTCGAATTCACCCATAGGAACCTACAGTACGAGTTAACTTTGCAAAAAATCAAAAGATTAATAGATATCCAGTAATAATAACACTGCCAAGCTGCAACTTCCAGCCACAAGAGTTAAGTTTATTTCCGGCGCAACCAGTACGCTGGATTCCGGCCCCCGGACCAGACACTTCCGGGGCAGACTTCGCCGGAATGACGGACTGAAGGTCCTTCTGAAAAGACGCTGGATTCCGGCCTCCGGACTAGACACTTCCGGGGCAGACTTCGCCGGAATGACGGACTGAGGGTCCTTCTGAAAAGACGCTGGATTCCGGCCCCCGGACTAGACACTTCCGGGGCAGGCTTCGCCGGAATGACGGGCTGAAGGTCCTTACATATAGGAACTTAGTTGACGCTGCAGTAGCACAAGTCCCAGTGTTACCCCTTTTGTCCCGAATTCGCCTGAACAGTTTCGAAGGGCGCGGATTCCCACCCGCCCTGCTGGTCCTTAAGGAGCATCTGCACCCTGGTTTCGGCCTCTTCGAGTTTCCTGTGGCAAAACTGGGCGGTTCGAATCCCCTCGGAGAAACATTCCATTGCCTCTTCAAGGGGCAAGTCCCCCTTCTCCAGCTTTTCCACGAGATCCTGAAGCTTTTTCAGGGCCTCTTCAAACAGATCGCTTTTTTTCTTAGCCACGGAGTCACCCTTCCTATTCGGTCTGAACGTCTTCGGCCTTATCGACCATACACTCCAGCCGGCCGCCGGCAAGCCGCACAACAACACGCTCTCCAGGCCCGGTTTCCGTGTAGCTCCTGATCACTTTGCCATCCGCGATTCTATACGTAATCGAATACCCGCGCAAAAGAACGGAAAGCGGACTGAGCGCCTCCAGACGCGAGACATTATGCTCATACCTGAGCCTGTATCCGTCTAAAATCCTGTGATGATGGAGCGTAAGTTCTTTGCACAGGCGGTTCAGCTCCGCTCGGCCTCCCTGGATGCGGGCCTCCGGGTTCAGATACAGCAGCCTGCCGCCCAGATGGCCGCACGAAACGCGCATCTTCTCAAGCCGCCTCCGGATGGCAAGAGTCAGGCGTTGCAGGCGATCATCGAGAGTGAGCCTCAGATTCTCGAGGCGCCTTTTGGGATGCGTTATCCGGCTCTCCAGGTATTTGAGCCTCAAGGCCAGGTTCTCGAGTCTTGCCTTTACGATCTGTACCAACCGATCCCTACCGCCATGCAGGTCGCGATGGAACTGCTCGAGCCTCTTTACCACCCATTCGGCAGCACCGGTCGGTGTGGGCATTCGGAGGTCCGCAGCCATATCTGCTATTGTAAAATCAATTTCATGGCCTACCGCTGAAATTACCGGAATCGAAGACCCGGAAATCGCCCGCGCGACAACCTCCTCGTTAAATGCCCACAGGTCTTCCATGCTTCCCCCTCCGCGCCCGACAATCACAACATCCCACTCATGGCGCCAGGTGAGCATGTTGGCCGATGAAATAGCTTCGGCAATTTCAAGCCGAGCCTCGGGTCCCTGCACGGCCACCGGAAAAAGTGTGACCGAAACAGGATAAGGGCTTTTCTGGAGCACCTTTAGGATGTCCCTGATTGCAGCGCCGCTCTTTGAAGTAATCAGGCAGATATTCCGAGGGCAAAGCGGAAGGACTTTCTTTCGGGCCGGGTCGAACAGACCTTCGGCCTCAAGCTTCCTCTTCAGTGCCTCGAAAGCCAGCTGCAGGTCGCCAACCCCGAGGGGCTCCATGACCTCCACTATTAACTGGTATTCTCCCCTGGGTTCATAGACGCTCAGGCGGGCCTGGCAAATGACCTGCATTCCCGATTCGGGAACAAAGCGCAGGAAGCGGTTCTGCGCTCGAAAAAAGACCGCGTTGATCTGGCTCTGCGCATCCTTGAGGGTAAAATAAAAATGTCCCGAAGCCGGGACCCGAAAATTTGAGATCTCACCTTTAACCCAGACAAACGGGAACCTCTCCTCCATCAGCGCCTTTACCTGCTGGTTAAGCTTGCTGACGGTAAGTATCCCTCTCTCGTCTCCAATGTGCGACTGGAGCATATTCGCCATTCTCTCAGTACTACTTCGTCAAGGACCGGGTGGGCAAACGCCAAGTGTTGCCCACCGCGAAATGGTGGGCACGATGAAACCGTGCCCACCCACAGCTATGTGTAAAGGTTTGCGTGATGGCTTAACGTAGTAGTACGTTGTCAACAAAGTTATGACATGTTGCAAGGAATCGTCACCCCGTACCGGCCTCCGCCGGCATGACGGAAAGCCGGGGGCCGGAATCCAGTCAAACGAGCGTGTGATACAAATCCTCCCAATGGGGATTCGCACCCTCAATGAGCCGCATTTTCCATCTGCGCTTCCACTCTTTCAATTGCTTCTCCCGCTGAATAGCGGATTCCATGCTCTCATGCGGTTCGTACCAAACCAGGTTATGAATTCCATAGTGTTCTGTAAAACCTTCCACCAGATTGTTTCTATGCTCCCAAATCCTCTTGACAAGGTTTGAAGTCACACCAATATAAAGGGTACCATTTCTTTTGCTTGCCAAAATGTATACCGCAGGTTGCCTATTCATAGCGCTTTCCTGGATTCCGGCCTTCGCCGGAATGACGAGTGAAAGTCCTCAGTCATTAAGTTAGCGCTTATGCCCTGCCGCCCTTTAGCAGGGTGATTAAAAAAGGACTGGAATTCCCATATCAGGGCGAAAACCTTATAGACGTCACCCCGTACCGGCCTCCACCGGCATGACGAAAAGCCGGGGTCCAGTGCTTTTAACCAACTGAAAAGACGCTGGATTCCGGCCTCCGCCGGAATGACGGGCTGAAGGCCCTTCTGAAAAGACGCTGGATTCCGGCCCCCGGACTAGACACTTCCGGGGCAGGCTCCGCCGGAATGACGAAATCATCAGCGACTTTCAGGCGTTTCTCCCACCAGAGAACCCCTTTCCATCACCCTGTTAGAAAGGAGGGAATACGAAAAATATTACGTTTGCGACACAGTCTCCAAGTGTTGCCCACCGCGAAATGGTGGGCACGATGAAACCGTACCCACCCAGCTATTTGTAAAGGTTTGCGTGATGACTTAACGTAGCTGTTATTTCCGCCCTCCGATACCCGGCTTCGGCCGGCAGCTACCGGAACAGTTTCGGGTCCATCGCGTCCCGCAGTCCTTCACCGACAAGGTTGTAGGCGGTGATGCTCATGAATATCGCAAACCCGGGAAAAACGGTCAGCCACCATGCAAATTCAATATAGTCACGGCTCTGGGAAAGAATCTCGCCCCAGCTCGGAGTAGGCGGCGGCACGCCGAACCCGAGAAAACTCAAGCTCGACTCGGTAAGGATGGCCCCCGCAATTCCAAAGACCGCTGAGACAAGGACCGGGGCCATAGCATTCGGAAGCATGTGTAGAAAGATTATACGCTTGTGTGAAGCGCCAAGAGCGCGCAACGCCGTAATGAAGTCGAGCTCTTTGAGCTTGAAGAATTCAGCGCGCACGAACCGCGCGAATCCGGTCCATCCGGTCAGGCCGATTACAACCATGATGTTGTATATGCTTGGCGGCAGGAATGCAATTATGGCGATAATCAGGAAAAATGTGGGAATAGTGAGCATGATCTCGATTGCACGGCTTATAACTATATCGGACCACCCGCCAAAGTAGCCTGCGAGCGCCCCCAACAGGACCCCTATGATCATCGCTATTCCTACGGCAACGAAACCCACCGAAAGAGAAATGCGCGCGCCGTGGATCATTCTGCTCAGCACGTCCCTGCCGCTGTCATCGGTGCCGAACCAGTGGTTGGAGTCGGGGGGAGCGAGGTACTCCACCAGGTTGTATTCAGTCGGTGAATATTTCACTACGGGCCATATGGCTATGGCCTCTTCTTTTCCGGCAACGTGCTGGTAAACGAAGGGAGCTTTTTTCTTCAGGTCCTTCCAGACAAACGAACCGACCTTGTCCGCGCCGGAAAAGACCGGAAAATAGAATGTGCCCTGGTGGTAAAACAAGACGGGTTTGTCGCTCGCGAGCAAATTCGCAAAAATGGCGACAAAAAACAAAAATATTGTTACCCACAACCCAAGGACGGCCAGCTTCCTCTTTTTGAAATGGTAGCCGACCATTTTCCAGTAGGTATTGGGGACCTCCCCTTTTACCTCTGATTGTGTTTCCAGAATTTGAAAATCCAGAGTTTTTGCCTGATCAGTCATTATTCCAAACCAGTTTCACTTAATTTATTCCAGCTTGATACGCGGATCCAGCGCGGCATATAGAATATCGGAAATAAGCAGTCCGATCAGGGTGAGAAAGGCCGAGATCGCTGTAATTGCCATGATAACCGGGTAGTCGCGGGCGAGGACCGACTCGAACCCGAGCTGCCCCATCCCGGGGACCGAAAAGATGCTTTCTATGATCACGCTTCCGCCGAACATGGAAGGCAAAAGAAAGGCAAGCAGGGTTATAAGCGGGAGCAGAGCGTTGCGCAAGGCGTGTTTGAAGATCACCACACGTTCGCTCAGACCTTTTGCCCTGGCCGTCCTTACGTAGTCTTCCCGGATGACCTCGAGCATAGACGCCCGGGTCAGTCTTGAAAGATAAGCCAGCCCGCCGTATGTAAGACAGACAATCGGAAGCACCAGGTGCCACATCCGGTCGATCAGCCAGGGCAGCAGACTCATCGTCTCGCTGCCTATCGACGATATGCCGTAGACCGGGAAAATGTCCCAGAAATCCCCTCCTCCGAAGAGCATTATGAGCAGTACGGCGACCCAGAAACTCGGAAGCGAATATAGGAAGAAGAACCCGACGGTCAATACCTTGTCCGTAAACGACCCCTCATGAGTCGAGGAATAGATGCCGCAGGGTATGGCGATCAGATAGACCAGAAAGATCGAGATTATGTTGAGTTGAATCGTTATCGGCAGCCGTTCGGAAATCTTATCCCACACATTCCGGTGGTCTTTATACGAAAACCCGAAATCGAGGGTGAAGATGCGCTTTACCCACAGGATGTATTGCACCGGCAGGGGCTTGTCCAACCCGTAGAGTTCTTTTGTCTGCTTGATTATCTGCTCGGAAAAAGCCTTATTGCCAAGCTCCGCCTGCCCTTTGCCCATCTGCAGTTTGAGCATCGCGGGATTTCCGGGCGCCAGTTGGATAATGACAAACGTTATGAAGGTTATCCCCAGAAGCGTCGGAACGATCTGGAGGAGCCTCTTGAGCAGATAGGCTTTCATCTAGGCAACGCCGTCCTTATTTATTGAGCCTCTTGCAGAACTCAACAAAACCGTCACCCCGGTTACATCCGAGGTCCAGACGCCCTTGAAAAACCTGGATTCCGGCCTTCGCCGGAATGACGTAGAAGGACTTTTGCAAGAGGGTCTATTGTTATCTTCGAATCACAAATCCCCGGTGCGCAAAGTCACGCAAACAGAACGGGCTTTCAGCGTCAAACCAGTCCTCGATGAGGCGATAGGAAATCGAAATCGGCGTGGAGATCTTTACTACTCCGTTTTCAACGGCTTCACGCAGTTCGCCGCGTCCAAACCAGCGCGCGTCTTCCAGTTCTTCATCTGCAAGCCTTATCCGCCGATCCCGGGCTTCAGCCGTAAATCCCAGCATCAGCGAGCAGGGAAACGGCCACGGCTGCGACGAATGATACCGGATGTTTGTCACACGAAGCCCGACCTCCTCAAAAACCTCGCGCGCCACGGCGCCCTCGGCGCTCTCGCCCGGCTCCACGAATCCCGCCACAACGGAGTACATGTGCTCAGGCCAAATGTGCTGCCTTCCGAGCAGGCACTTTTCACCAGACTTTATCAGAACGATTACGGCCGGGTCAGTGCGCGGGAAATGCACGACCTCGCACTGCGGATTCACGCAGGCGCGGCAGTGCCCGCCTTCCCTTATTTCGTTTCGGCCTCCGCAGGCGCCGCAAAAATGATTGCGTTTGTTCCAATACGCCAGAGCTTTGGCGTAAGCGAGAAGCGCTCCATCCTCCTGCGAAAGCAAAGGCACAACGCCTCGCAGATCCCGAAAGCGCCCCACATGGCCAAAAGGGCCGGGGGCTGTTTCATCCAGTTCAACAGCAAAATAAGAATGCCCGTTCTCTTCGCCAAGGAAAAAAGTTGAATCTTCTTCGGCGTGCCCCTCCAACTGCTTCCACTCGAGCAGAACAGGCCCGGGGGCCTCGCCTTCGGTAACCAGCACTTTCGACTGCCCCACAGCCACGAAAAACGATCCGGGGTCGCGCATCCGCCGGGCAATCCAATCCGGGTCTTTGCGCCGATTGTGAGCGCGGTCCAGACCCTGCGCCACTAACATGTTTTTTGAGGACTTTTGGAAATTATCCATCACGAGTACGCTTGCCTTTTCATTGGTCCCTGTATTTCTGGGCCTCTTTCGGCACCCACCAGTACAGCGGCGCGAGCCCCAAAGGGTAAACCTCGACGTTCCGGAACCTCCTGGAGACAACCACCAGCGCCTTGTTCGTAAAAAGAAAGGTGTAGGGCTGCTCATCGTGAACTATTTGCTGGAAGCGGTAATACATCTCACGCCTTTTGTCCGGATCGAATTCCTTGCGCGCATCCTCGATCAATTTGTCCGCTTCCGCACTCTTGAACCCCACGAAATTCGATCCTTTGTCCACTGCCTGCGAAGAATGCCAAATCTGATAGGGATCGGACTCCCATCCGAGCGACCAGCCCATCGTACAGGCGTCGAAACTATGCTCCTCGATTCTCTGAACGAAAACCGCCCATTCGAGCTTGCGGATCGACATTGTGATGCCGATCTCCTTGAGGTTCTCCTGGAGCATGGTCGCAAGCTGCTCTCCGAACTTGGAACTTGACGAGAGCAGGAATTCGAATTCGAACGGTTTTCCGTCTTTTTGCAAAACCTCTCCACCCGGGCGGTAATCCCATCCGGCAGATTTAAGCAGCTCCAAGGCAGCTTTCGGATCGTACGGATAAGGCTTTATGTTCTTGTCGTACTCGGGGCTGTTTATATAAAAAGGACTGCTGATGATTGTCCCAAGCCCGAAGAGGATTTTTTTCAGGATCAGTTCCCGGTCAACCAGCATGGTCATCGCCCGCCGGACTCTTTTATCCGAGAAAATCGGCCGTCGGGCATTCCACCCGATATAGCTGAAGCTCGGGTTGTAATACGCGAGCTTTTGGAAGTTCTCCTCGAATCGCCTGGTCTGAGTCTGCTTCTCCCATTGAATCGGCCTCAGCTCTATCTCATCCAGGCCTCCCTGCTTCAAGACCTGAAGGGCGACGGACTGATCCGTGATGACTTTGTAAACGATCCGGTCGATGGCCGGTTTTTCACCCCAGTAATCCTCGTTTCGAACCAGTACGATTTCTTTTCCGGTCTCCCAGTGGAGCAGCTTGTACGGGCCGGTGCCGACCGGTTTGCGTCCGATCGGGTGCTGATTGAAATCTTCTCCTTTTTTGAACATGTGCGCAGGCACAACCGGCATACCCCCACAGAACTCAAGGGCCAGGAAATAAGGTATCCTGTAATGAAAGCGGACTGTATAGTCGTCCAGGGCCTCAACTTTTTCAATGTCCTGGTAGTAGTTCCGCAGGTGGGCGGCATCCACCTTCGGATCTCGTATGCGCTCGAATGAAAAAAGAATATCTTTTGCCGTGAACGCATGCCCGTCGGTCCACTTTATATTCTTTTTCAGGTGGAAAGTGTACATGAGATGGTTTGCCGAAATTTCCCATTTTTCAGCAAGAATCGGCACAAGTTCCCGAGATTTTTCGTCTCTTTTCAGGAGCGATTCATAGATATAGCTGTCGATGTTTCCCGCGTAAGCGTCGGTCGATGTGATCGGGTTCAGGGTGGAAGGTTCTGCGCCGAGCTGTGTGATCCGCCAGTCGCCAAAGACCCTGTCCGCCGGCTGTTTCAACGCCTCGGCAGCCTGTGCGGGAAGCGCGAGGGAGGCAAAGACAAAAACCAGGCTGACGAGATAAACTGTAAAAGACTTGAGGGCTCTCATTTTCATCAAGCAAACTTCCCTTAAAGCCGGTCGATCTTCAGGTTTCAGCGGCCTGAAGTCTTCCTTTATATCCAAAGTACGCAGTGTTATCAATTGCGACTGTGGGTACCCGTTCACCGCAGAGGCGGGGCATGGTCCGGTCAAGGAAAGGCCGCAGAGAAAAAACGCTTTTCATTCCTTTAAGCCAAGGACAATTCGTTTGATTCCATCCTTGAGTACCGGAACATTGAAGTTAATCAGCAGC